>DASWKK010000065.1:0-5345 GCA_036396655.1 Acidimicrobiia bacterium | reverse complement strand
TGCGACGTAGTCCACGAACTCGAAGACCGTGAAATTGCGGTAGAAACCGGGCTCCTGTGGCATGTAGCCCAACCGGCGGCGGATCTCCACCCGATCCTCGGCCCGGCTTGGGTCGCGTCCTAGCAGCGCAATCGACCCGGTATCTGGCGCCAGCACGGTCGCCATCATCCGCAGCATCGTCGTCTTCCCGGCTCCGTTAGGGCCCAGTAGTCCCGTGATACCCCGCTCGACGGTGAGGTCGATCTGGCCGAGTGCCTGAACCGACCCGTACCGCTTACCAACTCCTACCAACTCGACGTTTCCACTCAAGGTCGTCACCTTCCGGCGATCCGCTCGAAACTGGTGCGGCGCAACAACAGGAGCGCCAACAGTCCCAACACCGCACCGGCGAAGATCAGCTGAGCCGGGCCCACAAACGACGCCACCGGCGTCGAAGCCGCCAGCTCCGTGGCCGTTACACCCGCCACCCACAGCAACGACACGACCACGGCAGCCGTCGACAGGTGCGTGAACGTCGAAATGACCAAAACGAGCAGAGTGCACACCAGGGCAGGTAGAAGCCACACCACCATCCAACGGAACTCCCTCAGGAAGAGCCCAGGCACGACGGAGATGGCGATCGACGCTATGAGCACAGCAGAAGCCCTGATGAGCACGAGACGAAATCCGCCCGTGGGGGAGGCCACTCCGATCTCGTGGACCGGGTCGATCGGATGGCCGAATGCGATGGCGACACCCACCACGGGAACGAGCGGGGCAACGACGAGGAATGGGATCGGGCCGAGACTGGATGCTGCAACCGCGGCGAGGCTGAGAATCGTCGCTACAGCGATAAGCCACGACGGCTGCACCGACGGGGTCATCGCTATCAGTCGGGCGATATGAGCATTGACGCCGAACCGGCGGAGAGCCTCCTCCAACCAGCGCGCTTTCGGCGTGTCCACCGCCTCGCTTATCCCGGCCCAGATTCGATCCCGACGGTCTGATTCGACAGCCCCGGCGGCGATTCGACGGCAGGGTTCGCACTCAACGAGATGTAGCTCGAGGGAATGAGATGCAGCGTCACTCGATGCGTTGTCCCGATAGCTCGCCATCATCTCCTGACTGACATGCCAAGTCATGCCAGCGCCTCCCTGAGCTCCCGACGCGCCCGTCTCATACGCGACTTCACCGTCCCCTGTGGTATCCCCAACAGGACGGCCGCCTCCCTTGTGGTCAGTCCATCCAGAACGGTTGCCCGGAGCACCGCTCGCAGCTCCGGGGCCAAGCCGTCAATCGCCGGCGCCAGATCTCCGTGTTCGACACCAAGAAGGACCAACTCCTCCGCGGACCGCTGCGCGCCGGACGTGTCCCATCCCCATTTCGGAACGGGTCGTCGTCGGAAGCGCTCCACCAGACGACGGATTCCGATGCCCCAGATCCATGCGGCCACCGGCCCCTCACCCCGAAACCCGGCTGCGTTTCGCCACACCCCCATGAAGGTGTCCTGCACCACCTCGTCGACCACCTCTCGATCCGAACACCGTCGCATCAACCTGAGCACCAACCAACCGACATGACGGTCGTACAGCTCACGCAACGCCTCCCCGCTCCGATCGGCGATCAACACAAGCAACTCCTCATCAGAAGACGCCTTGAGGTCACGCTGATTCACACCCGTATTGTCGACGCGAATGTCTCGATCGGATCACGGCGGCGCAGACATCATCGGGGGCGGTCAGTCTCCCGTCAGATCTGCGGATCTGATCGAGGCGGGTTGGAAGGTGTCACGGAACACGGTGGCGGCCTCGATGGCCGTCAGGTCCTGGTGGGCCGGTCCCCGAAACGCAAGCGCCGTAGCCTGCGGCGTCGCTGGGCCACGGCGAGCAGGGCCGGGGTGCGGTCGGGGGACTGAGGGGGTCCCGCCCAGATCGGCGTGATGGGCTGACCGTCGAAGGTGCCGACCACCGCACAGGCGTTCGCCCCTAGCTCTGTGCTGGTGGCGGATCGATGCCGCCGGGCAGCATGGGATGCCGATGGAGCGAGGTCGAGTCAGACGCTGTTGGGGGAGTCAGACGCTGTGTCAACGCTATGCTCACAACGGGCATCGGTGATCGAATCACCAGGATGCTTTGGCGGACAAGGCCTGCACTGTCATGCCAGCCACGACGGGATCAAAGCACCTTGACTGCCGTGCGGCAGGCCCGGCGTCGTCGAGAACCCTTGTGCCCCAAGGGGAACCCAAGCGCCCGTAGCTCAATTGGATAGAGCGTCTGACTACGGATCAGAAGGTTGGGGGTTCGAGTCCCTCCGGGCGTGCCGCGAAAACCCTTGCGACGCAAGGGCTTCCGTCATGTCCGGTCGAGACCGACGACCCTTGGGCCGCGGCTGGGCCGCGGTGGGGCCGCGAGGGCGCGGCTCCGGACGTCGTCGAGGCGGCCGATCAACGCCTCGGTGTCGGACGGGAATAGATGCGTGTAGCGGTCCATCGTGACGGCGATCGACGAATGGCCGAGATGCGCTTGGACCGCCTTCGGGTTGGCGCCGGCCGAGATCAACTGGCTACGCAGGCCCATGATGTCCGCATCGAGCGGGTCTGAAACGCCCAGACCAGCCGGTCGAGCGCACGAGTGAGCACTACGCCAAGTGCTCGGGAACGGCACTCTGTGGGCGCGGTGGTTTACGGATGGCGTGCACTCTCGGTGGCTGCCTGCCCGTCACTGCACGATCGTTCGGCGATTTCGGGGGCAGCGATTCCCTACTCGTCGCAGGGAAGAGCCGGGCCGCCTCGCCACTCGAGCGCACCCTCCTGGACGTGTCCGGCTACTCCGTACCAATGGCAGAAGTCGCTTGCTTGGACTTGGACTCGGAGATCGACGGTGGTGTCGTCGGCGTAGATGCCGACGATTCGGGTGACCTGTGCGTCTTTCAGATCGGGCGCTTGTGCGAGCGCGGCGGCAAGGGCAGCGTCTGCGGGGCTGGTGAAGGGAATGCCAGTCGTGTCGGGCACTGCCACGGCGGTAGTCACGGTCTGGACCTGGAACGCGTCGGCGGCCGGCGTGGATCGCCCTGGTGCGACGAGCCATCCAATCCAGAAGGAACCAGTAATGAGGAAGGCACCAGCTGCGACTATCCAACCCGATCGGGGACGGCCCATCGGAGTGGTGCCTTGGATGGTGAACACCGGCGGCCACTCGGCCTCGCTTGTCGGTGCTTGGTCCACGAGGTGTCGATAGGTGCTGCGGAATGCTTCGGCGATGTTGTCCGGTTCAGTTGGCATTCAATACTCCTTTGAGGGTGCGCCGGGCCAGATGCAGGTAGCGCTTCGCCGTTCCAGGGCGTATGCCCATCAGTGCCGAGGCCTCGGCGATCGACTGGCCTTCCCAATAGACGAGGTAGGTGGCAGCTCGCTGTTGTGCCGGTAGCGCCAGAACAGCAGCCAGGACTTCGGGTTGTGGGTCTGCCATTGGGGTGTCAGCAACGTCATCCACAGTTGGTGAGCTGCGACGACGGGTGAGCCAGGTTCTGGACTCGTTGAGGACCCCGCGAAACAGATAGGCCCGCGCGTCGTTCAGATCCATCAGCCGGCGGCGAGCAAGGACTCGTAGGACCACGGTGGAGACGACGTCCTCCGCGGTGGACGGGCCGACCAACACCGTGGCATATCGGACTAGATCGTCCCGGTTCTTGCGAAAGAACGCTTCGTCGTCCACACTCCAACCACTCAGTAGACGGTCACACGGTTGCATCCCACGCGGTGCAGCGCCAAGGCGATCGTCAATTCAGACCGCACACCGATCACCAAGCACGGAGCACGGTACGTCGGGACGTTGGCCACGGTTGCGGACGTGCAGCCCGATCCGGCCCCGGGTCCGGCGGTGACCCGAGACCCTGACGACGACTACGTGATCCACCTGGCCCGGGCTCACGACGCCGACCTCGTCGTGAGCGGCGATGCCGACCTTCTCGAGTGGGACGAGCAGGACCCTCCGGTGATCCCGCCGGCGGAGTTCGAGGCGAGACTGAGTCAAACATGAGGGTGCGTCGTCGGGCCTTGGGCCGCGCCTGGGCCGCGAGAACAACCAGAAACAACGGGTGACAACACAAACCAACCGGTGGGAAAACCGCAGGTCAAGAGCGATTCCTACGCGAACCCCAAGGTTGCGGAATCAGCCCGCACTGACTACGGATCAGAAGGATGGGGCCTGTCGCAAGCGACAGGGTCGAGTCCCTCCGGGCGTGCTGCGCTAGATCCCTGCGAGAGCGACGCCGATGAGCCACTCTTCTTATGTACGTACAGGCCGCGAATCGTTCGCGGATGCCCTGTCCGGCGACGGGAGGTAGCGATGCCAATTGACCATTTCGGCTTGGGGGTTCCCGATGTCGACGTGGCGAAGCCGTACTACGACGAGCTGATGCCCATGGTGGGTTATCAGCCTTGTTTCGGCAACGGGTACTGCCCCGACGACTGGCAAGGCGCACAACTCTTCCTGTACCCCGCCCTCGAGCCCGGGCCGTACTCGCGGGACGGAGTTGGGCTCCAGCACATTGCGTTCCTGGTGAGCACCCGCGCCGAGGTCGACCGCGTGCACGAGTGGGTCGCGAGCCGCGGTGACGATGTCCTCCACCCGCCGAGGCCGTTCCCCGAGTACGGCCCTCACTGCTACGCGACGTACCTCGTCGATCCACATGGTTTCAAGCTGGAGGCGGTCTGCCACGAGGCCGAGGACCGGTGACGAAAACCCTGCTTGTAGTTGGTTGGGTCGAAGCTTGGCGGCCGAATCAATCCCCAGATGGATCGGCCGGGCGGAATGCCACCATGGGCAGAGACGCCATCAGATCGACGGGATCGGAGAACTCGCCCTTCTCGGCGCCGCCCATGGCGACGAATATCGGGATTGCCAAGCGCGCCTCGAGGCGATGGTTCCTGCAGAACTCCTCGGCGGCGGCGCGCGCCTCGTCGGGCTCGAGGAAACGCTGCTGCGGGACGTACTCCATCCGCCCGGCCTGGACGAGATGCGCCGGGTTCGCCTGGATGTTGCGGTACCAATCCGCCGTGGGCCCGAAAGCCGACATGACGATCGACTCCTGAGTGTCTGCGCGATACACGGCCACCTCGAGGAGCGACTGCCGTTCGATCCCTGACCGGCGACCCTCATGGGAGAGCGCCAAGAACCGCTTCCCCATCAGCCACCCCATCCGATGGCGATAGAGCCAGCGAGGAGCGTTGAAGAACGCTTTCAACATCGGCGAGGGACGTCGGCGATCAGAGTCGGCCATGGGATTCCACCCTAGTGAGGCGTTCAGAAGGGCATGCGTGCGGCACCTCCCGGCGCGTTTCCCCCACTCCTGTCCACCTCTTTAGG
>DASWKK010000064.1:0-20334 GCA_036396655.1 Acidimicrobiia bacterium | reverse complement strand
CACGAAGCTGGTGCGATCGGTTCGCAAGGCCGCCATGGCATGTTGCACCAGCAGCTCGGTTCGGGTGTCGACCGAGCTGGTGGCTTCGTCGAGGATCAGCAACGCCGGGTCGGCCAGGAATGCTCTGGCGATGGTTATCAGCTGTTTCTCGCCGGTACTTACGTTGTCGCCGTCGTCGTCAATGACGGTGTCGTACCCGTCTGGCAGGCTGTGCACGAACCGGTCAACAAAGGTGGCCTTGGCTGCATCGAGGATCTCCCCTTCGCTCGCCTCTGGGCGCCCGTAGGCGATGTTGTCGCGGATCGTCCCCCTGAACAGCCAGGTGTCTTGGAGCACCATCCCGATATCCGCGCGTAAGTCTGCGCGTTGCATCCTCGCGACATCGATCCCGTCGAGGGTTATCCGGCCTGCGTCTAGCTCGTAGAACCGCATGATCAGGTTGACGAGGGTCGTCTTGCCGGCTCCGGTCGGCCCCACGATTGCCACCGTCTGGCCCGGCTCGACCGTCAGGGAGAGGTTCTCGATCAGGGGTCGGTCCTCTTGGTACCGGAATGAGACATTCTCGAACTGCACCCGCCCGTGCCTGTCGTTGCCGCCCACGCCTTGCTGCTCGTCGGAAGACTCCTCGACTGCGTCGAGCAACTCGAAGACCCGCTCCGCCGATGCCACACCCGATTGAAGTACGTTGATCATCGAGGCGACCTGGGTCACCGGGTGGGTGAACTGGCGGGAATACTGGATGAACGCCTGAACGTCGCCCAGACTCATGGTGCCACTGGCGACGCGGAGCCCGCCGATCACCGCGATGGCGACGTAGTTGAGATTGCCGATGAACATCATGACCGGCATGATCAGCCCGGAGAGGAATTGCGCCCGGTAGCTCGCCTGGAACAGCTCCTCGTTCTCAACCTCGAAGGAAGCCTGCACCTCCCGCTGCCGCCCAAAGACCTTCACCAGGGCATGACCGGTGAACGTCTCCTCGATCTGACCGTTCAGGGTCCCGGTCCTTCGCCATTGGTTGATGAATTGGCGCTGTGAGCGTCGCATCACCAGCCCCGCAACAAGCATCGTGATCGGGATCGTGACCAAGGCGATCAGCGCCAATGTCGGGGAGATGTAGAACATGACAGCCACCACGAACAGGACTGTCAGCAGCGAAGTGAGCAGTTGGCTCATGGTTTGCTGCAGGCTCTGTGCAACGTTGTCGATGTCATTGGTCACCCGACTGAGGAGCTCGCCACGGGGCTGGCGGTCGAAGTAACGCAAGGGGAGCCGGTGGAGCTTGTCCTCGACATCGGAGCGCATCCGGAACACCGTCCGCTGGACCACTTCGTTGAGCAGGTAGCCCTGCAGATACCCGAGCAAGGCAGAGCCGGCGTAGAGGGCGAGCACGATCAAGAGCACTTGTGCCACGGCCGTGAAGTCGACCCCCTGTCCGGGCACCACATCCACACCGCCGAGCAGGTCCGCCAGTTGGCCCTCGCCCCCGGCCCGAGCTGCATCGATCGCCTCCGTCTTGGTGATCCCGTCGGGGAGTCGTTGCCCGACCACACCGGCGAAGATCAGATCGGTGGCGCGGCCCAACACCTTGGGGCCGATGGCGGAGAGTGAAACGCTGGCCACACCGGCCACCAACACCGCAATCACCCTGGGACGCTGTGGACGCAGGCGAGCCATCAGCCGTCTGGCGGACGAGCCGAAGTCGAGCGACTTCTGACCGATGATGCCACCCGCAAACGGGCCGCGACCGGGGCCCCCGTGGCCCTGGATGCGCTCGGTCTCCTTCATGGTTCTGTCGGTCACGAGGCGAGCTCCGAGGCCAACTGAGACTCGATGATCTCCACATAGGTCGGGCAGGTCGCCAACAAGAAGTCGTGGGTGCCGAGCCCCACAGCCGCGCCATCATCGAGCACGAGGATCTGATCGGCGTCGGCGATGGTGGAGACTCGTTGCGCCACTATGACGACGGCGGCCTCGGTTGTGACCGCCTTCAGCGCCTGACGCAACCGGGCGTCGGTTGCCAGGTCGAGGGCGGAGAACGAGTCGTCGAACAGGTAGAGCTCCGGCTCGCGGATCAGAGCCCGGGCGATGGCGAGGCGTTGACGCTGGCCACCGGAGACGTTGGTGCCGCCCTGGGCGATTGGCGCCTCCAGGCCGCCAGGCATCGCCTCGACGAACTGGCGCGCCTGGGCGATCTCGAGTGCTTCCCACATCTCCTCGTCGGTCGCATCAGGTTTGCCGTAGCGCAGGTTGGTGGCCACGGTTCCGGTGAAGAGATAGGGCTTTTGTGGCACCAGGCCAATACGTGCCCAGAGGGTGTCTGGGTCGAATTCGCGCACATCGACACCGTCGACCGAGACGGTGCCGACGGTGGCGTCGAGCAGACGAGGGATGAGACTGACAAGAGTTGTCTTTCCGGCCCCGGTGGAGCCGACGATTGCCGTGGTCTGACCCGGTCGAGTGGAGAACGTCACGTCGCGTAGCACCGGGTGGGTCGCTCCCGGGTAGCTGAAACCGACCGCATCGAAGCAGAGCTCCCCTTGCCGATCCACCTTCGTCATGCCGGATGCCGGCGGAACCACCGACGACTTGGTCTCGAGGACCTCGGCAATCCGGTCCGCACTGACCGCCGCCCTTGGCACCATCACCAACATGAATGTGGCCATCATCACTGACATCAGGATCTGGATGAGATAGGCCAGGTAGGCAGTGAGCGAGCCGATCTCCATCGCTCCCGAGCTCACCCGGATGCCCCCGAACCAGAGGACCGCGACGCTGGAGGCGTTGAGCACCAGGATCACAACCGGGAACATGGCTGCCATCCATCGGCCCACGGTCAAGGACACATCGGTCAGCTCGGTGTTGGCCCTTCCAAAGCGCTCCGCTTCGAACGGCTCGCGGACAAATGCTCGTAGCACCCGAATCCCCATGATTTGCTCACGGAGCACCCGATTGACGGTGTCGATGCGATCCTGCATCAACCGGTAATTCGGGACCATTCGGGTGATGATGAAACCGAGGGCCATGACCAGGATTGGGACCGCGACCGCAACCAGCCACGAGAGGCCCACGTCCTCGCGCAGCGCCATCACGATCCCGCCCACCATCATGATCGGAGCCGCCACCATCATGGTGAGGGTCATCAGGACGAGCGTTTGCACCTGTTGAACGTCGTTGGTATTGCGGGTGATCAGTGAGGGTGCCCCGAACTCCGCCACCTCTCGACCGGAGAATGATGACACCTGGGCAAAGATGCCCGAGCGCAGATCCCGCCCGAAGCCCATGGCGGTGCGAGCCCCGAAGTAGACGGCGGTGATGGAGCATGCAACCTGAAGCAGTGAGACACCCAACATCCAGAACCCCCGACGAAAGATGTAGGCGGTGTCCCCGGTTAGCACTCCGTTGTCGATGATGTCAGCGTTGAGGCTGGGCAGGTACAAGGAGGCGATTGTCCCCACCAGTTGCAGTACGACGACCACGACGAGCCAGCGCTGGTATGGCCTGAGGTAATCCTTGATGATTCGGAGCAGCATCAGCTGACGCTCTCGGGTTGCGGTTCGACGATCCCCGACAACAGCACCCCGACCAGCTCGTCCACGGTGAGCCTGTCGGCCCGGCTCACGATGGGATGTCCGCTGGCGAAGATGAGACCCCAGAATGCGCTCGCCGCCCGCGCCGGTTCGATGCGAAGTCGTTCTCGATGGCGTTCGAACAACCCGGTCAGAGACTTGGTGATGGCGGCGTTGGCCGCGGCCACAAACGGCGGTGGGCCGGAGCCCCGATTCCCGATCGAATGCATGGTTCGCACCACCGACAGGAGGGCGATGCTTTCCTCCATCCGATCGAGGAGGATCCGGGCCGCCTCCGCCAGTTGAACCTCGATCGGAGCGGCCGGGTAGATCTGGGCGAGTCCCTGCTCGATCGGTGCCGGGTCCATGCTGAATTTGACGGCTTCGTGAATCAGGGCGTGCTTGTCGGCGAAGACGCGGAAGATGGTGCCTTCGGCGATTCCCGCCGCCTCGGCCATCTGGCGGGTTGTCACCGAAGCACCGTGCTCGACGAGGAGGGGGATCACGGCTTGGACAATCGCCCGCCGACGCTCCTCTGGTGCCAGAGGCTCTGCCCGCCCGGTCTTTACCTTCATCCGCCGCAGTGTAAGTGAGTGAGCACTCACTCACAAGCCAAGAGGAGGGAGCGGGTTGGAGTCGTGGTCGTCGTTTTCCCAGATGACGTCGAATCGCTCCATACAGTCGCCACACCGGTAGGCGAGCGGAGTGCCGGGCTCCAGCTCTCCTTCTTCGGGGAGAAACGAGATGAGGTGAGCCACCCCGCCACAGTCGACACAGGTGAATGTGGGCGGAGGGGAGCTCATGACGACACCAGTGGTTTCGCCCGGAATAGGACCAACGCCCCAAGGGCGCCGGCCACCAACGAGCCGACGAAGATGCCGATCTTGGCCAGATCGATGGTTTGGGGGTCGCTGAAGGCGAGACCCGCAACGAACAGGGACACGGTGAACCCGATACCCGCCACGAGTGCGAGACCGGTCACGTGCGTCCACCCGACTCCAGCCGGAAGTCGACCCATTCCGAAGCGAACCGCGGCAAGAGTGAAGAGACTGATCCCGACCATCTTGCCGATGACGAGGCCGAGGGCAACCCCGACGGCGACGCTCGACGTCAGGGCCCCACCGATGTCACTGCCCCTGAAGTCCACACCGGCGTTGGCGAGGGCGAACAACGGGACCACCAGGAACGAGCTCCAGGACTGGAGTCGATGCTCGATGCGGCTCAACGGGGAGACGGCCTCAGTGGCTATCTCGCTGAGCAGCAGGGCCTCGTAGTCGGCGTGCTCCTGCGCACGGGGATTGTCCGGCTCGTCCGGGTACTCGTCGAGGATCACCCGGGCGCGACGATCGAACTCGGTTGCGTCGTACATCGGTTTGGCCGGAGTCAGAAAACCGAGCGCGACACCGGCGAGAGTCGCGTGCACACCCGATTCGAGAGTGAAGAACCAGATCACGAATCCCAGCGGGATGTAGAACTTCAGCGCCCGCACCCCGGCTCGTCTGGCCAGAGCTGCAACGGCCAGGCCACCGATGGCCATTGCCAGATAGCCCGCATCGAGACCTTCGGTGTAGAAAACGGCGATCACGGCGATTGCCCCGAGGTCGTCGGCGATTGCCAGCGCGAGGAGGAACAGCTTGGCCCCGCTGGGGATCTTGGTCCCGAGCAACGCCAGCACACCGACGGCGAATGCGATGTCGGTGGCCATGGGAATGCCCCAGCCGCGTATCGCTTCCCCGCCTGCCCCTGCGTTGAAGGCGATGTATATCGCGGCAGGGAAGATCATCCCGCCGAGGGCAGCCATCACCGGCAGGGCGGCGGCCTTTGGGTCTTTCAAGTCTCCCAGAACCAGCTCTCTCTTGATCTCGAGGCCCACCACGAAGAAGAAGACCACCATCAGACCGTCGTTGATCAGATGTTGCAGGCTCTCGTCGAGATGGAAAGGGCCGAACTCGATGACGAGTTGGGTGTCGAGCACCTGGAAGTAGGTCTCGGAGAGACCGGAATTGGCCAGTACCACCGCGGTAACCGCGGCTACCAGCAGGACTATCCCCGAAGAGGCTTCGATCTCGCTGAATCGCACGAACGGGCGGACGAAGCGTCTGGGTACGAAACGCTCCGATGTGGCCCAGGTCTGGTGCCCGCGCTCCATCAACCGATGGAGTTCCCCGCCGACAACAATTGCGCTGCCGCCTGCGCGACCCGAGCGGCCATGCCGTTCTCAGCTTTTTTCATATAGGAGCGGGGGTCGTACACCTTCTTGTTGCCGACCTCCCCATCGATCTTCAACACCCCGTCGTACTCCTTCATCATGTGGTCCACTATTGGGCGGGTGTAGGCGTATTGGCAGTCGGTGTCGATGTTCATCTTGACCACCCCGTAACCCAGAGTCTCGTGGATCTCCTCGATGGTGGAACCACTGCCTCCGTGAAAGACCAGATAGTGGCGGGCATCGTCTCCGAACTGGCCGGCCACCGCCGACTGCCCGTCGCGGAGGATGGTTGGGTCGAGCTTCACCGCGCCCGGCTTGTAGACACCGTGGACGTTGCCGAATACCGCAGCCAGGAGATAGCGGCCTTTGTCGAATGTGCCCAGGACCTCCGAGACCCGCACCATGTCCTCGGGCGAGGTGTAGAGCTTGCCCCGGTCGATGTCCTCGTTGTCGGTGGCGTCTTCGACGCCGCCGACGATCCCGATCTCCAGCTCGAGGATGATGTCCGCCTCGGCACAGAGGCCGAGCAGCTCTTCTGCCAGCGCCAGGTTCTCCTCCATCGGCAGATCGGAGGCATCGAGCATGTGTGACTGGAAAAGCGGTCCTTTGCCTTGTGTCTTCCGCTCCAGGCTGGCTGCGATCAGTGGTCTGAGAAAGCCGTCGACCCGAGGAGCAGGACAGTGGTCCGTGTGGAGGGCAACATTGACCGGGTACTGGCTCGCTACCACTCCGGCGAACTCGGCCAGAGCGGTGGCGCCGACCGGCATGCTCTTGTTGGACTGGCCAGAGGCGAATTCAGCCCCGCCGTACGAGACCTGGAGGATCCCGTCCGAACCGGCTTGCTGGAGGCCCTCGAGGGCGGCGATGACTGTTGTCGACGATGTGACATTGATGGCCGGGAGAGCGAAGCCTCTTCCGCGGGCTGCGTCCAGCATCTCTCGGTATTTTTGCGGCGTGGCGATCGGCATTTGATCCTGTTTCTGGTGTTGGACGGGAGTGTCAGTCGAGAGTAGTCAGATACCAGCCAGGCTCTGACGGGCAGGTCTCACGGATCCGCAGTGGGTTTTCCGACTCGCCGTCAGAAACCGCGAGCAATAGGTTTGGGCCCGTGACACCGAGTGGCGATCAGTTGACCACGTCCCGGAAGGCACGTAGCCCGGTGATGCGTGCGATCTACCTGATCCTTGGTTTGATCTGCCTGGCCTTCGTCCCATTGAGTTTCCTTCCCGGGATCCCAACGCTCGACTTCGTCATCCTCGCCGCATTCTTCTTCTCGATGTCCTCGGACCGTCTCTACGGATGGCTGGTCAATCACCCGGTCTACGGCAAGATGATCAGGAGCTACCGGTCGGGGGGGCTCACCAGGCGGATGAAGTGGTTTGCCGCCTTCGCCATCACGGCCTCCTTGTCGTTCTCGGCATTCGTGATGATCCAGAACACGGCCCTTCGGATCGGCCTCGTTGCCGTGGGTGTGTTTGCTGTGTGGTTCGTGTTCAGCCGGCCGACCCGGGTCGATCGCGTCGCCTGAACCAACGTCGGACAGCGGCGACCACCGACCTCGACTCTGGCCACTTGACCAACCACGAGGTGCACGGTTCACGATCGGGCCTCCTACCGGTTCCCCGGTCCCGAAAGCGATTCGCCTCAGCCCCGCTGTTCGGTGAACAATCAGAGTCACATGTCGCTCAGCGCGCCAGCACGACCTTTCAGCCGTTTCTCCCTCGCCGCGGTCGCTGCCACTGCGATGGGTGTCGCCACTTTCTCGCAGAGCGCGTTCGGAGTGCTCGCCTCGGACCTGATAGATGAGTTCGGGGTCCATCGCTGGCAGATCGGGATCCTGGTGACCGCCGCCGGGTTCACCGGCGGATTTCTCTCCCCGGTGTTCGGCCGAATCACTGATCGGATCGGAAGCGTTCGCTCGATGGTCGGCGTCCTCACGCTCGGGGCGCTCTATATGTCTGTTGTGTTCGTTGCACCGTCCTATGCCATCGTCGTGGTCGGCGCCCTGCTCAGTGGCATGCCAAATGGATGGGCCAACCCGGCCACCAATGCATTGATCGTCGACAACATCGCCGCCGGGACGAGGGGAGTGATAACCGGCATCAAGCAATCGGGGGTCCACATCGGCACCTCTCTCGGGGGCCTCTTTCTCCCAATCATCTCGTCGGTTGCCGGCTGGCGGGTGGCGTATGCCTCTTTCCTTGTCTTCCCGGTGGCGGGTCTGGTGGGGATGTGGCGACGCCCCCGGGTCGAGCGTCGAGAGCCGTCTCACGGCGAGAAAAGGGGGGCCGTTCCCACATCCATCAGGTGGATAGCCTTGTACGGCGCACTAACCGGGCTCGGGGTCTCAGCCACGATGACCTTCCTCCCTCTGTTCGCCAAGGAGAACCAAGGCTGGACCACGACGCGGGCGGGCTTCTTGATCGCCGGTGTAGGTGTCGTGGGCGTGATCGCCCGGATCTCATGGGGCTCCTTCTCCGAGCGCAGGCTGGGTCATGGCCGGACACTCCGGCTGCTGGCACTGCAGTCGAGTCTGGCCGCCGCACTTCTCGGCTTGGCCTCGGCAGGCTTCGCACCGAGTTGGGTACTTGTCCCGGCCGCTCTGCTTGTCGGCTCGGGCGCCATTGCCTGGAACGCGGTTGGGATGCTGGCAGTGATGGACTACTCCCCAGCAGATCTCGTGGGTCGGGGGACGGGCCTGGTCATGTTGGGATTCCTGACCGGGATCGGCGTTGGAGCGCCGCTGATGGGATTGTCGGTGGATCAGCTCACTGTCTACACGCCTGGTTGGATCGTGGTTGCCTCGTTCTTCGTCATGAGCGCTTTCGTGGCGGGCAAGATTCATCGCACCGGTACCCTCGCCCACGTTTGAGGCTGGTCATTGCGCTCTGCACCGTCGACTACTCGGGTCGGCTCACCGCTCATCTCCCGGAGGCGGTCCGATTGATCATGGTCAAGGCCGACGGCACCCTGGCCATTCACTCAGACGGCAACGCCTCCAAACCGCTGAACTGGATGGTTGCCCCCAACGTGGTCGAGATCTTCGCCGATCGCTGGGAGGTCTCGAACACCAAAGGCGAGCGACTCACCATTCGGATTGCGGAGATCATCGAAGACGTGACCCACGAGCTCGGTCTGGACCCCGGGCTGCAGAAGGACGGGGTTGAGGCACATCTGCAGGAGCTGCTCGCCGCCAGACCGTGGGTGCTCGAGGAGGGGCTCACACTGATCCGCCGGGAGTATCCGACCGACATCGGCCCGGTCGATCTCCTATGTGCCGACCATCAGGGTCGAACGGTCGCCGTCGAGGTGAAGCGGAGGGGGGAGATCGAGGGGGTCGAACAGCTCGCCCGTTACCTGGAGAGACTGGGCAACGACCCACGACTGGGGCCGATACGTGGAATGTTCGTGGCCCAGGCGATCACTCCCCAGGCTCACGTGTTGGCCGGGTCGCGTGGGATCGAGGCCATCGAGGTCGACTACGACGGCCTGCGTGACGCCGAGGACACCGAGTTCCGGCTCTTCGACATCCGCTGACATGTTCGAAGTCGTCCTGTTCCAGCCCGAGATACCCCCCAACACCGGGAACGCCATGCGTCTCGCCGCGGTTACCGGGTGCCGGCTCCACTTGATCGAGCCGCTCGGCTTCGACTTGGACGATTCGAAGCTACGAAGAGCCGGGATGGACTACCGGGACAAGGCAGTGGTCTCGGTGCACGCCGGGTTGGAGCGGTGGCGGGAGAGCACGAGGCCACCACGAGTGTTCGCCTTGACCGTCGATGCGGACCGGATCTACACCGAGGTTGCATTCGAGCCGGGCGACGCCTTCTTGTTCGGCCCGGAATCGGTCGGGTTGCCCGAGGAGGTGCAAGGTCTTGCTTGGTTGGACGGAGCCCTGCGACTGCCGATGGTGCCCGGCGTCAGATCACTCAATCTGTCCAACTCGGTGGCGGTGGTGGTTTTCGAGGCCTGGCGACAGCATGGCTTCACCGGGTCTCGTCTGGTGCCCCCTGATCGATCAGAGACAGTCTGAGCAACTGCGGGAGAGGTGGACACGCCCCTCGCAGCGTCGCCGGGGTCGGTCCCCCGCTGCCCACGCCGGACAACTCGTTCAGTTCGAGGCCAACAGCTCGAACGCAATCGCCTCGGAGAGGATCGCCTTCTCCAGATCGCCGAGATGCTGACTCTCGTTGGGTGCGTGATAGGCGCTGGTCGGGTCTCCCGCTCCGATGACCAGGATCGGGGCCTCCGGGTAGAGCTCGGCGAAGGTCGCGATGAACGGGATCGAGCCGCCCGCGCCCATGGCCACAGGCTCGACACCGAAGGCCTCGGTGAATGCGGTAGTCCATGCTTCAACTGCGAAGTTGTCGCTACCGATCGTGGAGGCGTCGCCGAACTCCTCGTGGATGAACTCGACCCTGGTCCCCCAAGGGGCGTTGGCGACCAGGTGCTCCTTCAGGGCCCGGGCGGCGTCGGCAGTGTCCTGGCCAGGGGCAGTGCGAAGGCTCACCTTGGCCCGGGCGACCGGTACCAGCTGGTTGATGGCCTCGGCGACCGGTGGTGCGTCCAAGGCCAGGACGGAGATCGCGGGCCGTGTCCAGAGCCGCGACGGGATCGACCCGGTTCCGATCTGTTCGATCCCATCCAGAGCCCCGGTGAGCTGACGCGCCAAATCCTCGGGGACTTCGAGTCCCGACACCTCCTCGCTGACCAGCCCGGGCACAGCCACGTTGCCCTCATCGTCATGGAGGGTCGCCAAAAGACGCGCCATTGCGATCAGGGCATCGGGGTAGACGCCGCCGTACTGGCCCGAGTGCACCGGGGCTTGGAGAGTCCGCAGCTCGATGGTGAAGCCAACGATGCCTCGGAGCGAAGTTAGGAAGGCAGGAACCCCCACCGACCAATTGCCACCGTCGCCGATGACGATCACGTCTGGTTTCAGCAGATGTGAGTACTTGTCGAGGATGGCCGGCAGACTCTGTGACCCAGCTTCTTCTTCACCCTCGAAGAACAGCTGAACGCCGACCGGGGGCCGGGTGTCATGGGCCGCCACCGCGCCGAGGTGCATGACGATCCCGGCTTTGTCGTCGGAGGCTCCCCGCCCATACAGCCGACCATCGCGCTCCGCGGGCTGAAAAGGGCCGGTGACCCAGTCATCGGCCGGTCCGGGTGGTTGAACGTCGTAGTGGGCGTAGAGAAGGAGTGTCGGTGCCCTTTCCGGAGCCGGGATCTCGGCGAAGACTGCGGGGTTGCCGCCATCGACCTCGAGCAGCTGTGCGTTCTGAAAGCCGGCGGCCTCGAGCATGCCCACGATCGTGACCGCGGCGTCGACCACGGCTGCCCTGTCATAACCAGGGGCACTGACCGAAGGGAGCCGGACCAGATCGCCAAGCAGCTCGGTGAGGCGGGGCATGTCCGCCGCCACCCTGACTCGAAGTTCGTCACTCATCTGATCGAGGGTAACCCGGGGTCGCATTGACGCCCAGCTTGCGGTATCGGCCATCATGGGACTGTGATCACCTTCCGCCTGTTCGGGATTCCGATAACTGTCCGGCCCACGTTCTTGCTCATCGCAGCTTTGCTCGGGCTGTCCACCGGTCGGACTTCCCTAATGGTGGCATGGGTGGGCGTGGTGTTCGTGTCGATCGTCGTCCACGAGCTCGGCCATGCTCTGACCGCTCGGGCCTACGGCGCCGAGGTGGAGATCGAGCTCAACGGCATTGGCGGGCTCACGAGTTGGTCGGCGACCGATGGGGACTTCGGGCCCGGACGCCGGGCTGCGGTAGCCGCGGCCGGGTCGGCGGTGGGGGTTCTGTTCGGTGGCTTGACCTGGCTGGTGGCGTCGGCTTTCGGACCGTTCTCGGGCATGGCCGGACTTGTGGTGAGGTATCTCATCTTGGTCAATGTCATGTGGGGTCTTCTCAACTGGCTGCCAATCAGACCCCTCGATGGTGGCCACCTCCTGGTCTCTCTGCTGCAAAAGGTGACGCCGAGGAATGCGACTCGTGTCTCCAACGTGGTCTTTCTCATCACCTCGATCGCGGCCTTGGGGGCTGCGATCTGGTTGAGGTTGTACTTCATCGCCTTCTTCGCGGGGTGGCTGCTGATGGGCGAGGTGACGAGGGGCAGGCCCTCGCGGCCTCCGGTGACGATCCCGGAGATGAGCTTCGACGATCCCCAGCCGGATACGGCCGGCACCACCGATGGGCTCGATGCTCCCGAGCCGGAGCCCGAGCAGGCTGATGGCTAGTGGTTTGTCGCGTGAATAGTGTGCGCGTGTGACGCCACAAGTATTTGGGCGACGGGCCACTAGCTTCTGAAGATGGACTTCTCCTACAGCGTAAGAGTCGAGGAGCTCAGGGCTCGTCTCAACGAGTTCATGGAAGAATCGGTCTACCCGGCCGAGAGCATCTATGAGGCGGAGATGAGAGAGTCGGGTGACCCACATCATCACCCCGAAGTGATGGAGAGCCTCAAAGGTGAGGCACGAAGCCAGGGGCTGTGGAACCTGTTCCTCCCCGATCACGAGCTGGGCGCCGGTTTGACGGTGCTCGAGTACGCACCACTGGCGGAGATCACCGGGCGCAGCCCTGAGATCGCCCCCGAGGCTCTCAACTGCTCCGCACCGGACACCGGGAATATGGAGATCCTGCACATGTTCGGGACGGCGGAGCAGAAGGAAACGTGGTTGGGACCGCTGCTCGAAGGGGAGATTCGGTCGTGCTTCTCGATGACCGAGCCCGATGTTGCCAGCTCCGACGCCACCAACATTCGCACCAGGATCGAGAGGGACGGAGACGACTACCTGATCACCGGTCGCAAATGGTTCAGCTCCGGTGCCGCGTCGCCCCGCTGTCGGGTCTCGATCGTGATGGGGGTTACCGACCCCGACGCCGAGCCTCATCGCCGTCAATCGATGGTGCTGGTCCCCATGGATTCTGACGGGGTAAAGGTTGAGAAGGAGCCGACGGTCTTCGGATATCAGGATCGGGGCGGCCATCCCCAGATTCTCTTCGAGGGTGTCCGTGTCCCCCAGGCCAATCTGCTCGGCGAGCAGGGGGGAGGCTTCGCCATTGCCCAAGCGAGACTTGGCCCGGGTCGGATCCATCACTGCATGCGTGCCATCGGCGCGGCCGAGCGGTGTCTTGACCTGATGGTGATGCGTTCGCAGGCGCGAACCGCTTTCCGCCGGCCCCTCTCGGAACAAGGCGTAGTCCGAGAGTGGATCGCCAACGCTCGCATCGACATCGAGCAGGCTCGCTTGCTGGTGTTGAAGACTGCATGGATGATCGACAACGTCGGAGCAAAGGCGGCCAGGTCCGAGATCGCCGCGATCAAGGTCGTAGCCCCCGCCCTTCTCACCCGGGTTGCCGACCGGGCGATCCAACTGTTCGGGGCGGGTGGTTTCACCGAGGACTACCCGCTGGCGCGGTTCTATTCGATGGGCAGATGGCTTCAGATCGCCGATGGGCCCGACGAGGTCCACCGTCGCTCGGTGGCCCGAGCCGAGTTGGGCCGACTAGGCCCGGGAGCGGTGCCCGATCCCTACATGTTCGATTGATGGGCCGGACCGCCGGGTAGCTGGTGGACGGCCAGGGCTGGCCAGCCAGTGCCCTCGCGAAGCTTCCGGTTTCAATCAAGCGGCAATTCGGGAACGAAACCGGTTGAAGATGCGTTTATGGAATCTCAGCGATGATTAGCACAGCAGCGATGAGCACAGCCTTCGATGTGAAGTTCTCGCCGTGGCGGGAGGAAGCGGCCTGTGTCGACGTGGTCGACGAGGTGTCCTTCTTTCCCGACCCTGAAGACCTGGCCGGGATTGCGCGCGCCAAAGGGGTGTGCGCTGGCTGCCCGGTGGCCGCCGAGTGTCTGACCTGGTCGATCGAGACCAATCAGACCGAGGGCATCTGGGGAGGCCACACCCCCAAGGAGCGTCGCGCGATCCGGCGTCGCTGGATCGAGGAGTTCGACAAGGCCTCCTAGGCGCCGCTCGCGGCCGGTTCTACCCTGCCCGACGGTCCGTCGTCCGCGGCGACATGGAGCAAGGGGTCACCCGGGTTGACCAGAGGGCTCAGGGTGCGGGCGATGACCCATCCGTTCGACGTGGCTTTGACCGTGGTCGGTCTCAACCCGAATGCGTCGGAGATCCTTGCCACGACATCCCCATCCGCCACCCGGTCGCCGAGACCCGGCTCGATCTCCACCAGCCCGCCTCTGCGCGCCCGGATCCACTTCGTCCGCCTGACCACTCTGGTTCGGCCCGGCTTGGGGAGCGTCGCATCGATCATTCCCATCGAGCGCAGTGTCCTCATGATCCCGTTGACACCGAAGTCGATGGCATCGTCGTCGAACCGATCGGACTGGCCGGCCTCGTAGACCATCATCTTGATTCCTCGCTCAGTGGCCGCCTGTCGCAGTGAACCGTCGCGGATGCGTGACTCGATGGTGAAAGGTGCGCCGAAAGCGCGGGCAAGCCGCATGGTCTCGGCATCGTCGACATCGGCCCGGATCTGGGGGAGGTTCGTCCGGTGATTGCTGGCGGTGTGACAGTCGATGCCCACCGAGCAGTGGGACACCACCTCGGTCATGAACAGATGAGCGAGACGCGAAGCAGTGGAGCCACGGGGGGACCCGGGGAACACCCGATTCAAGTCGCGACGGTCGGGCAGGTATCGCGACCTCATCAGGAACCCAAGAGGGTTGACGATGGGCACCGCGATCACCGCGCCCCGAAGCCGGCGAGCGTCCAGCGCACGCATCACCAGACGCACCACCTCCACGCCGTTGATCTCGTCTCCGTGAATCCCGCCCGAGATCCACACATTGGGCCCGGCCGTCCTCCCATTGATGACGGCTATCGGGAGTGAGGCAGGGCTCCCGGTCGGCATGCGGGCAAAAGGCAGTTCGACCCTGACCTTTCTTCCCGGGGGCACGGTGGTCGCGCCGATGGTGATCGGGTCGTTGCGGACATCAACCACGACCGCGCCTGACCGGCTCATGCTCGGCGTTGTCTTCGATGTACTCGACGATGGTATCGGCGATGTCAACGCCGCTGACCCCCTCGATCCCCTCCAGACCTGGCGAGGAGTTGACCTCCAGCACCATCGGGCCACCCTCCGACCGAACCAGGTCGACGCCTGCCACGTTGAGCTCCATGGTCTTGGCGGCCCGCACCGCGGTGGCCCGCTCGGCCGGAGTCAGCTTGATCGCCTCCGCATGACCACCCCGATGCAGATTCGACCGGAAGTCACCGGCGGGACCCTGGCGCTTCATGGCCGCGACCACCTTGCCCCCAACCACGAATGCGCGGATGTCTGCGCCACGGGCCTCCTTGATGAACTCCTGGACGAGGATGTTGGCGTCGAGCTGTCGGAAGGCCGAGATCACCGACTCCGCCGCTTTCTTGGTCTCCGCCAGAACCACACCGAGGCCCTGGGTTCCCTCGAGCAACTTGACTACAACTGGGGGGCCACCCACTACGTCAAGCAGACCGTCGATGTCCTGGGTGGAATGAGCGAAGCTGGTAGTCGGCAGCCCGACACCTGCCCGGGACAGCAGTTGGAGCGATCGGAGCTTGTCGCGCGAACGGCTGATCGACTGTGAGTCGTTGAGGGTGAAGATCCCGGCCATCTCGAACTGGCGCACGACGGCAGCGCCGTAGAAGGTGTAGGTCGCCCCGATCCTGGGGATGACCGCATCGGGGCTGACCTCCTCGCCGCGAAACAGGACTCGGGGGTGTCGGGCCGAGATGTCCATGTAGCAGCGCAGATAGTCGACCACCACGACTTCGTGGCCGCGGTTAACGGCCGCCTCCTTGAGTCGTTTGGTCGAGTACAGACTCGAATTGCGGGAGAGGATTGCGATCTTCACTCTGGATCCTCCTCACGTGAGGGACGCGCACCGAGGTAGCTGCGACCCGGGTCGATGATGAACCTGTTTCTCAGGCTGCGTCGTCCCAGAAGCATGCGGAACCCCATCTCGTCGCGGCTGGTGAGATTGACCAGCGCCTCCAGCTCGACCCCGGCCACCACCACCTTGGTCCGGATCATCGGGCGCAGCTCACTCCGGCCACCCGGGTTCTTGACCTTTTTCACCATCGCCAGCGGCGCTTCACATTGAATCGTCGGTTTTCTCGATCTCTGCTTCGGATGAAGCTCAAAGCGAACGTAGTCCACCCCGTTTCTCTCGACCCGCTCGACATTGAACGCGTGCAACGACGAATTGTCGGCTCCGGTGTCGACCTTGGCCTTGGTCTCGAGAACACCCAGCTCGGGCAGCTGGACCCACTCTCGCCACCCGATGACAGTCTTCTTCATGTTCGTGGGCTGGTCGCTTGCTGCGCCGCCAACCAGGTGGTGATGGGAACCGCCGCCACCAGCCCGATCGAACCGACCAGGGTCCTCACGATCTCCACGGCCACCACCTCGGAGCTGGCCACCACACTCAGCCGCAGCCCCGAGAGGCTGAACAGGATCAGTAGCGGCATCGCGGCACCCGCGTAGGCCAGGAGGAGCGTGTTGACGGTGGAGGCGATGTGGTCACGGCCGATGCGAAGGCCGGCGTCGAAGAGGTCACGACTCTTCAGCTCTGGGTTGGCCTGGTTGACCTCCCACACTGCCGAGGCCTGGGTCACGGTCACGTCGTCGAGAGCACCGATCGCCCCGAGCACGATCCCTGCCAGAAGGAGACCCGAGAGATCGATGTCGGGAAGAGTCAGGAGGTAGAACGCCTCCTCACTGACCAGCCCGGTGAAGTCCGCGACCGCGACGACCAGCCAGGACAACCCGGTGGTGAGAGCCAGAGCGGCGAAGGCGCCGATCGCTGCCACGTGGGTGAGCGGGGTGTAGCCATGGGCGAGGTAGAGGGCGATCAAGGCGATGGCGCCGCCCCCGACGAGTGCGACCAGGACGGCATTCTGGCCGGCGATGATCGTGGGGACGATGAAGCCAATCAAGACTACGAGACTCAGTGCCAGCCCTATGAGAGCTGCCAAGCCTCGTATCCGTCCCAGCGCGATGACGACCACCGCGAAGACGAGGGCGACCACACCGATGAGGGTGCTCCGGTCGCGGTCGTAGTAGTTGTACGAAGGGGTCCCGTCCTCGAAGGCGACCGATGACAGGTAAACCGGGTCGCCCGGCTGGAGTGTCGGCTGGCCCGGGTCGGTGGTGAACTCTTGGCTGTAGGTCGACGTCTCGCCTTCACCGGTTGTGAAGCTGAAGACAATCTGGCGGCAGTCGAGCTCGGCTGCGTAACTGCAGTCTGTGGTCTCGGCCCCGGTGACAGTGGCCGGGATCACATCGTCGGCGAAGCCGAAGAAGGAACGATCGATGTCGGGCAACTGGCGCGGGAACAGGACGATCAGGCCAACCGCGATCGCCAGAGCGATCAACGCCACCACCGAGGCAAGACCCCGGGGGCGTGGCCATCGCCTCCGGTCGTCACCGACGAATCGATCGAAGTCGGAAGGTTTCTCGGCCACGACGGCATCGTAGGTGTCGATCACGACGTTCGGTGCGGCGTGGGTCGCCGGTGGGGCCCACTCGGGTCGACATCCGTGCGCATGACATTAGATAATCTGCTGTTTGACGTATCAGATTAAGTGGGTATAGTCAAGTGTGATGAGTGACCAAGCAAGGAGGTATTCGCAGATGTTGATGCGAACTGATCCGTTTTCGGACTTCGACCGTTTCACCCGCAGTATGTGGGGCAACAACCGCTTCAGCTACATGCCGGTGGATGCCTATCGCAAGGACGACCGGTTCTGGCTCCATGTCGATCTTCCTGGCGTGGATCCCGACAGCATCGACCTGACCGTGGAGAAGAGCACCCTGACCATCGGCGCCACCCGTCAGTGGGAGCGTGACGAGGACAGTCAAGTGATTCTCAATGAGCGACCTGTCGGTTCCTTCTCCCGCCAGTTCTTCCTCGGCGAGGGCCTCGATCCCGATCGGATCGAAGCCGGATACGACCACGGTGTCCTCACCGTTTCGATCCCGGTGGCCGAGACGGCCAAGCCGCGCAAGATCGAGGTCTCCACGATTCACGAGGCCCTGACCGGCTGAGCGGACACCAACCGGATTGACGAAGGCCCCCGATCTCGGGGGCCTTCGTGCGTCGAGGCTGTCTCGAATGGGCCACAATGACCCTCGATGAGCGAGGACAAGAGACAGCTCCCACCGTGGCTGGTCGGCCTGATCCTGGCGGTCATCGTGTTCGTGGTCGTTCTCGTCGTGCTCAATGCGCTCGGATACGGCGACGATCCGGCTGTCGGCCTCCCAGCGGTCTGAGTCACACCGGCGGGGGGATTCGATTCCCGTTGCAGTCGATGCCCTCGGTCGGGCGGTAGTCGGCGATGAAAGTGTCGACGAGGACCCGGCCATCGGGGAAGGTGCGCTGTCGATCGGTCTCGACATGGGTGCACACGCCACGCCGGGAGGTGCGTTGATCGAGTTCCTCGATCTCGACGTGCTGGGTCGAGTACATGCTGACCGTGATCGACTGATCGGTGTATGAGGTCCATATCAGAATCGGAAAGTCAGTGGTATTGGTCATCGCCAGGTCCGGTGCGGGGTTGGAGATCGTGGCCTCCCGCCCGTAGGGGTAGCGGGAGAAGTAAAGGGTGTGACTCCGGTACTCCTCGAAGTCCATGCCGGCGAAGTAAGCCGCGTTGAAGATGGTCGTGGCGAACTGGGAGACACCACCACCTATCTCCTGGGTCAAGTGGCCTTGGCGGATGGCGCCGGCGGCAACGAAGCCGTTCTCCACGGTTCGCGGGCCGACGAACTCGTTGAGAGAGAGCGTCTCGCCGGGCACCAGGTAGACGCCACGGAGTATGTCTGCCATCCGTTGAATGTTTTGCACCCGCGCCTCACAGCAGTCGTGCGGTGTCGTGAACTCGCTCACCTTCTCGACGATTGCCGATCCATCGGCCCAAGCAACGAGGCTCGGGTCGTCGGCGGGGCGGGCCGCCAGCCCGAACGGGCCAGTGGCCCCGTCCAGGATCCTGCCGGCCAACCGTTGACCGGCCTCGGCGCGGCAGCAGACCGGAGGTGGCTCACCGGGGGCCAGGACTTCGATGCTGTCGCCGTCCACCTCGATCACCGGCTCGAGGGAGTCGCCCATCGGTCCCGAGAACATGTTCTCGAGTGTGTCCTGCATTGCTGGCACGTCGAAGCCGGCTGTCACCTCACCGTCGCCGATCTCGATCACGAGGAGCTCTCGCAGAATACGCCCGGTCAGGATTGCCCCCCTTCCCTTGACCGAGACCCTCACCCCGTCTCCGGTCAACGCGTTGAGATGGTCCGCCGCCTCCTGGGCCTCCTGGTCGGACACGGTGGGCGGTATCTCCTCGGGCTCGGTGATGATCCGGTCTGGTGGGTTGGTGAGGTCGATGGCGGAGAGTTGATCGACGACGTCATCGTGGTCGGCCTCGATGCCGACGATCCCCGGGGTCACCTCGAGCGCGGTCGGGCCGACGATGATCTCGGGCTCTTCGATGACGACCGTGGTCAGGGCAGGGTGATTGTCGAGAGCGATCTTTCCCCGGGCCGGGTCGAACCCCCAAGCCTCCTCTACTTCCTCCGCGACGAGCTCACCAATCGCCCATGAGGAGAACTGGTCCCACACCGAACCCTGGTGCCGGGCCGTCATGAGGCGCTCGATAGTGGTCAGCTGGTCATAGGAGAACCCGATGTCCTCGAGTGGAATGCTCAGCTGTCCGCCTCCGTAGTCGACGGTCATCTCCCGGGTCAGCAAAGCGGCTGCCCGCGTCGAGACCGCAGCTTCCACCGCCTCGGGGGTCATCCCTTCGACCAATTCGCCCGCGTAGCGGACATTGTTGGCAACCACTTGGCCCTCGTCGGAGAGATGCTTCGACCACCCGAATCCGGCCAGGGCAAAGAGCACCAACCCGAACCCAAGGAAGGCCCAGGAGAAGATCGACAGCGGGGCTGCGTGTTTCGCCACGTCCCATGACATGGTACGGGTGATCGGTTCATCACCTATTCATGGGAAACGCCGGCTTGACCGCTCGGGTGGAAGACGTGGTGATCGACCAGGCCGATCAGCAGCACCTCGCCTGGCTGTCCCGATCGTTCGGGAGCTCCGAGTACGCGCCGCTCAACGCCCAGGATCTCAACGCTCTCATTGCCGTGGCCGAGGTGATCGCCAAGTACCCCGCGGCTCACCTGTTCAGAGAAGGGGACGAGGCCGGGGCGGTGTTCATGGTGGAGTCGGGGCAGGTGGAGGTATATCGGGGCGCCGGTCCCGCCAGGAGTGTGATGTCTCGGGTGGGTCCGGGCTCGGTGCTGGGAGACATCGCCGTGTTTGGGAGGACTGCTCACATCGCATCGGCCCAGGCGGTGACTCGGGTGCGGGTGTTCAGATTCGAACGAGATCGGTTGTTGGCCGAGCTGGCCCGCAACCCTGCGATATGCCTGCGCTGGTTGCTAGCGGGGATTCGCCAACTGGAGAGCACGCAGAGAAGGGTTCTCCATTTGATGCACAAGACCGTGCTGGGTCAGGTGGCGGATCTCCTCGGCGAGGAGGCGGACG
>DASWKK010000063.1:0-8600 GCA_036396655.1 Acidimicrobiia bacterium | reverse complement strand
TTCGTAGGTCATCCATTCGAAGTCGACCATCCCCTCTTCCCACATCTCACGAGACATCCTCGCCACCATTCGAACCCGCTCATGTGGGTCGGGCTCGTCAACCAAGGCGCCCCAGCGCTCAGACTCCGCTATGGGTCCAGGTACGTCTTGGCTCATGACGACTCGCTCTCCCACCGCGTAGAGGAGTGACGCCTTGTCCCCGAAGACGTCGTAGACGGTCTGGCGGGAGACCTCGGCCCGCTCGGCAACGGCCTCGATGGATGTCGCGGCATACCCGTCTCTCAGAAAGAGGTCGCGTGCCGAATCCAGGATGGCCGTCCGCGTTGCCTTCGCCTGGACGTCACGCCGGGGTGAGTGATATGGCCTCTTGACAGAATCTTCGTTTCGTCTTACAGTCACTCAACTCATCTTACATGAAGTACGGTTATTTGACGCTCTGCCAACAGTATGGCCGAATTGGCCAGAATCGATGGGAGGAGGAGATGGCACAACAGGCAATCGTCGGCCAAATGGAGGAACCAACGCCGGTCAGCAGCTTTACCCGGGTTGGTGCGTGGGCTGGAGTGGGATTCGCCCTTGTCTACATCTCATGGATCGCCATCGTGATCAGCGGGCCGACTTTCGTGGAGCCCGGCACCGTCTTGCGCGAATTCTTCGCCAGCGGCGGCGGAGACGATCTCAGGATCGGCAGTTTCATCGTTGGCGCCGCCTACCTCTTCCTGCTCTTTCCCTTCGTTGTCGCCCTCGAGGGGGCGATCGAAAAGACCGCCAACGGGTGGGGTCGTCTCGCCGTCCTCGGAGCCGGCATCGCAGTCGCTGTCTCACTTGTCGACATGGTCGTTGGCGACGTGTTCGCGCTCACCGGTATAGAGGGCCTGTCGGACTCTGCCCTGGAAACCATCTGGACCACCGGGCGTCTCCTCATCGTCTGGGTCTTCCATCTCGCCACTGGCATGTGGGTGGCCGCCGCCAGCGTGGGTGTGCTCCGTGGAAGGGCGCTCCCCCGCTGGCTCGGCTGGCTCGGGCTGGCGCTTCTCATCCCTCAGGCCATTGCCGCGTCCTGGCTGCTCGGCGGCACGATGAACGAACTCCACGACGCCGCCGGTGGAATCGGCCAGATCGGTGCATTCCTCGTCTGGATCCCCGCAGTGTCGATCGCCATGCTGCGCCACCGCCGACACGAGCTCTCCCGCCCACAGCACTGACTCAACAAAGGCCAGGACGCATGCAGCTAGCCAGATGGCTCCTCTTCCTCCACATCTGCGGTGCGATCGTTTACATCGGCGGCAACATCCTCCTCCAAATCCTCGCCCTCCGAGCCAAGCGAGACGGTCATATCAATAGCTTCATGGACACGCTCTCGTCCTCGAGCACGGGGATCGCCGTTGCCGCCGTCCTCACCATCCTGACCGGGATAGGACTCGTAGTGACAGTCGAACCATGGACCTTCGCCACTGGTTTCGTGCTCATAGGAATGGCCACGGTTCTCGTCTCCGGGATAGCCGACAGCCTCTACCTCCAAATGCGGGCGAGACGGATCGCCGCCCTCATCGATGAGCAGCCCGACTCGCCCGAAATCGGCGCTCTGCTGGGGGGAGTCACACGCGGTGCAGGCGCGGTAGACATTCTGTTCATCCTCACCATCTGGGCCATGGTGTTCAAACCAGGAATCTGACCCGCAAAGGCCCAAAAGTGGGCAGCCTGTCAGCCTCCCAGGAAGAGGCGGTAGAAGAACCGCATGACTTCTAGAAGCCCTGGCCAACATGTGGTTGACCAGGGCCTTAGTAGCGGGGGCGGGATTTGAACCCGCGACCTTCGGGTTATGAGGCCTAGCACCACCCATTTCTGGGGTATCCGCTGACCAGGGAAAACCGGCCGAAACCCAACCGTAGCAGGCGATTCTGCCACCGGTCGCTACCGATTGTTCCCTGTCATATCTGGTCCTCCTGTGGTACGGATGTGGGATGGAGGTGTCGCTCTCTGCTCGCATCGTCACCCCTCGAAAGGGTGCTCGAAAGGGTTGTGCTGCTGTTCCGATCTCAGCAACACGTCCGAGAACTACGGATCGAGTACCTCCTCAGACTCGCCCTCATGCGACGCTCCGGCGTGGCATGACTCGGTGTTCGGATCAACTTCAACAATCAAGCCTTCGCTGATCGGATTGGCGATAGTCTCTTCGGTGTCGGTCCTCTGCTCGGTTCGGCCGTCTCTACCGGAGCCAAAGAATTCCGCTATGAGCAGCACTCACCTACGCCGCGACCCGGGCCCGTGATCGGCATCCTCGGAGCCGCCCTTGGCCTCCTGCAGACACTCTGCTCAGGCCTACTCCTAAGCAGGTCGGTCGTCGCCATGCGTTTCTATCAGGGTGCCGCCACCACGATGCAGAGAGGCATGCCCGGGTCAATTATCCACGGTCGTCCGCTGAAGAGGGACGCCGGTATTACTCAACGTTGCCGACGACGTTGGCATCGGCCGAGTGACTTCCCTCAGGGGAGACCGCTTTGCGTTCCTGTCGCGGGTGCCAGTCGTACCCGATCATGCCCCGAGGCTTTAAGACGTTGAAGGACGTGTGATCTGTAACTGGAGGTGGCAGTAATGCAGCAGTTTGATGAATACTGCGAACGAGTCGGGTATTCGCTACTTGCCGAACCTATAAACGCGATATCGAACCTTTCGTTCATCGTCGCGGCGTGGGCAGCTTGGCGGCTCGCCAAGCGCACTGGCACGCTTACAACAGGTGTGAAGGTGCTGATTGCACTTGGGGGCGCTACCGCGATCGGCAGCATGTTGTGGCACACCTTCGCGAACACATTGTCGCTGTACCTAGATGTAATCCCGATTGTGCTCTTCATCACTGGGTTTCTCTGGCTCTACTTACGCGACGTGATGGGGAAGAGTGTGGGATTCGCCGCTCTTTCTCTTGGAGCGTTCTTTCTTTCAGCTGTGCTTGTGCAGCCGATCGGAGATGCGGTTCACGGGGCGCCTTCGTATCTGCCGGGCTTGCTCGTTGTCCTGGTTCTCGGCCTGTATCACGCTATACAACGGAAACCTTCCCGCTTCACACTTCTCGCAGCCGCGGGTTCCTATTTCGCAGCGCTTTTCTTTCGAACGATTGACAATGAGTTGTGCCACTACATGACAATCGGTACCCACTTCATCTGGCATATCTTGATTGCGTTGGTTACGTACCTCGCAATGCGCAGTCTGATACTTAGCCTTGCCTCCGAAGGGGGACGGAACAGCCAAGCCGGGAGCGTGACGGTTTAGAAGGCAACCCTTTCTCGTTATTCCACACTGATCGAGTTCCATAGTGGAGAAGCCTGGCCAGCCACCGCGCGTCAGCCGAGCTCATATGATCCGTAAGTAGCGGGAATACCACCCGCCCTGGTTATTAACCCAATCCCTCATGCTGGATTCAGCACTTCATCAGGTATGACGTCAAACGTGAACATCATGCCTCCTTCAAGATGCTCGGCGATGTGGCAATGGGCCATCCAGCGACCCGGGTTAGTCGCTTCGACGAGGATTTCAACGGTTTCACCCGCCGGGACTAGGACGGTGTCCTTCCAGACCAGGTTGTCCGTCTGCACTCCGTTGCGGCTCAACACCAAGAACCTCTGGCCGTGCACGTGGAACGGGTGCTGCATCGGGTGATCGGTGGACATCGAGTTCGTGATGCGGATCCTGACCCGATCGCCGACGTGGAAGATCCAGTCGATGGCCATGTTCTGTTGGCCGGTGTCGTCGTCGACGATCGCCCAACTCATGGTGGCGGGAGTCGACGCCTGGTTCATTGCCGCCATGGTGTCTTCCCACTCGATGGGATCCGTGGCATTGTCGCTCATCCCGTGGTTGTCCATCGTCCCGGTCATGAGTCCGACCAGCGAGATCGACTTGTCGGGTGGTCGTGTCAGATCGGAGTCGAGGGACCTGCGGATCTCGTCGAACTCGGCACATTGCCGCAAGGTCCAGAACTGGTCCGCGGTGGCTGCCGCCACTGCTCGTCCACGCTCGACTTCGATGTTTCCCAGGGTGTAGACGTGGTCCGGCGTGTGGTGCTCCACGGCGAGCACTCCGGGGCGGTCGAAGAGCACGTCGACGACTGCCCGCTCCGATGGCGACAACACGACATCGTCGACGAACTCCTCTGTCTCGATGCGACCGTTGTCGCCACCGACCTGCTTGATCCGGGCGCCGGGTATGGCGAAGTCGATTGTCCGCGTGTTGGCTGCGTTAATCAAATAGAGGCGGACAACCTCACCGGCGCCGGCCTTCATGGTGAAGTGAGTGTCCCCGTTGGTGAGCATGACGTTGCCGTAGCGACCCATGAGGGTGTGGTCTGACTCGAGTGTGTCGAAGCCGGCGACTAGTCCGTCCTCGATGAGGATGTCGTCGAGGATCAGACATGCTTCACGGTCGACCAGCGGCCAGTAGGCAGGTTCGACGGGTTGGACGATGATCGCCCCATAGAGACCCTGTTCCTGGCCGTAGTCCTCACGGATGTGCGGGTGGTACCAGTAGACTCCTGGGTCGGGGACTCGGAGACGGTACGAATAAGTGTCGCCTGGGGAAACCGGCGGCTGCATGCCGCGGTGCTCCTCGGGCACGCCATCGAACAGATTGTCGTGACGAAGACCATGCCAGTGCACGGTGGTCGGTTGGTCTGTGTCGTTTCTGAATCGGACTGTCGCCTCCGAGCCTTGCCGAAAGTGCAACGTCGGCCCCGGGATCGACCCGTCGTATCCGAGCATCTTGACCGTGGCGTCGCCGATCTGCTTGCTGACCGGACGAGCGATGAGATCGATCGTTGCGCCGTCGTCCACCAGGAGAGGACGGGAACGGGAGGCGGCGGGCAGACCGGAGACGTCACGCGCAAAGGGCGTTCCCGACCCGCGGCTCATTCCGTGGTGGTCGGTACTCACTTGGTTACTTCAGGCATTCCTAGACAACTCCCTCGTCAGACCCCAAGGGCGGTGCCGATCGCTCTGGTGATGAGACCGATGAGGACACCGAGGAGGATGGCGCCGGTTCGAACGTAGAGACCTCCAGTCAATGGCCAAACCGCGATCTCGCGGGCGCGACGCTCGAGGGTGTCGCTGGCCATCAAGAGAGTCGCGTCTCCTTCATTCAATCTCGACTCAGGGGCATCTGCAATGCGGGTCGAGATCACCTGGAGCCTATGACGCGCCTCGCTGACAGCTCGGTCCCGCAACCGCATCATTTGGCGATGGACTCCCCAGAGGGCAACGACGAATACTGCAACGACGATGAGGAACGTGGAGCCATTGATGACCAGGGCAACGCCACTGTCCGTGTTCGCCAGGAGAATCGGGGTAGCACCTGCCGAGAAGATGCCAAAAGTGAGCACGGCCAACCTTCCTATCGGCTTGAGTCCCAACGTGGGGTCCCCGGAGTGCGGATCCAACCGCAGATCAAAACGACCCATTCGATACATCGAGACGAGGATGGTCCACACCACCCAGACCCCGGCTGCCAAAGGGAGATGGACGACAAACTGGAGTAGCGCGAGCACGAGAAGGTCTGCGGCGTCGAGCGATTCCAACAGCCCGATATCCTCGAGGACGGTCAACAACACGGCGAGAACAACAGGTCCGGAGGTGCTGTCGACCCCGGCGAGCCAGCGTATGTCTCTGCCCGGTTCGGAGAGTCCTCTTACGACGCTCTCCATCTGGCGTGACTTCTCTGTCAGGTAGCGAGCCGCCCACAGAGACAACGCCACGACGTAGACGCTGACAGCGGTGCCGATCACCTCGATCTCGAGCACCGAGACCGAGTCGGACTCTTCTGTCATAGCGCCGAGCACCGTTCTCAAACCAACCGGTGTGAGGGCCCAAACCGCCAGCCACAGCATTCTCGGTTCCGGTAGCCAACCCATCACCCGCTCGGTTATAGCGTGGCCCTGGTTCACAAGAGGGGCGTGGTTTGCTGATGACTCGGGATGTTGACGCCAGTCTGATGAATTGGTACTGGCGCGCCGGGTGGGTCGGCTCATCGTCGGAAGGCTATTCCCCAATCCACTGGTCAGGCCCTTCATTCCCTAAGCACCTCTGGGACAGCAGAAGCTCGGCCGGACGAGCTCGCAGTGGCTTTCTCGCAGCGGAGCCGGATTGAACCCGCGACCTTGTGGTGATGAATCATCCTCGGTGGGTTCGTGTCGTTCGGCGTTCTTGACCGTTCCATTGGCAACCTGTCGCCAGAAGGACGCGCGATGACAAGGTCTGGGGGCGGATAAGGCTCGAAGCCTTGGACACGTTGCCGGTCTCGAACTAAGGCGGCGATCGACTCAACGTCTTCGGGGCTAGACCTGAGATTGGTGGCAAGTCAGCGAAGGACCATGCTTTTGCCTCTTTCTCTGTCGAGGTCAGTATCCCAGAAGCACCCCTTCTCGTCCTACGGCTCCGCGATCGACACTCCCACGCCAAGGCTTTCCCAAGGGGATACCGCACAAACTGTTCTAGAGAGAAACCAGCCAAACCCGCCGGTAGAAGGGACGGTAGAAGAACGCCCCGAGACGGTAGAAGCCCTGGTCAGCAGGTCGCTGACCAGGGCTTTCAGTAGCGGGGGCGGGATTTGAACCCGCGACCTTCGGGTTATGAGGCCTAGCACCACCCATTTCTGGCGTGCCCGCTGACCAGGGAAAACCGGCCGAAAGCCAACCGTAGCAGGCGTTTCTGCCACCGGTCGTTTCGGGTTGTTCCCGAACGTTTCTGGTCCTCCTGTGGTACGGATGTGGGATGGACATCGAGGTCCGATCGCTGAGCAGATGACTCGAAAGGGTTGTCGAAAGGGTCAAGGGCAACCCCGGGACGCCAAAAATATCCATTGCTCGGAATCTTCCACGCTCGGCAGCCGCAAGCTCCCTGCGTAGCCTCGCGAGCTCATACCCTCGGGTACTTACAGCATTGTCGTCAGCGAAGCAGTCCACCGAGCCACACGTCGCGAGAAATGTCATACCGGGTGGTCACAAGCGAGAAGACGCGCAACCCATTAGTCAGAGTCCCGGGCCTTGCTTGCACTATTGGTGCCGCCGGTGTCCAGCAAGTGCTGGCTGGATTGGGCTCCATGAGCCGTCAGACGAGGAGTTCTAGAGCACCAAGAAGGTCTTCTATCTCCCTTGTTTTAAGCCGGCATGGGGACGCCGTTTGGAGATCACCGGGCGGCTGACACGGTTGGCGTCCCATCGAGTGGTGTAAGTAGGGAACGGGGTCCGTGATCGAAGGGGCCACCGTGGAATCCTCAGCGAGTTCATCAGCAGTGGACTCGAAAGGAGACACACGATGGCCCAGAGCCATGATGCACGATTGGCTGAACTGGTCGCAGAGTTGGGCGGTGAGGAGGTCCGGTTTTTGTTCCGGGACCTGGTCCAGAGGGCGCTCCAGGAGTTGATCGACGCCGAGTTGACCGAGGCGATAGGTGCCGGACCGCATGAGCGGACGGACACGAGAACCAACCAGCGGAACGGTGGGCGATCCCGGGTGTTGTCGACCCCGGCTGGCGACGTCGAGCTTCGGATCCCCAAGGTGCGGGAGGGAGCGTTCTTCCCTTCGCTGCTCGAACCCCGCCGGCGGGTGGACCGGGCGTTGTGGGCAGTGATCATGACCGCCTATGTCACCGGCACCTCGACCCGCAAGGTCGATGATCTGGTCCGGGCTCTCGGAGTGGAGTCTGGGATCTCCCGGTCGACTGTGTCTCGGATCTGTGAGCAGCTCGACACCGAGGTCGCAGCGTTCCGTGACCGCTCATTGGATCACATCGAGTTCCCCTACGTGTTCGTCGATGCCACCTATCTCCACGGGCGTAGAGACCACCGGGTTGTCTCCCGGGCGGTGGTCGTCGCCACCGGTGTCGCCGACGACGGCAACCGGGAAGTCCTCGACCTCGATGTTGGCGATTCCGAAGATGAAGTGTTCTGGACCACGTTCCTCCGCCGGCTGAGACAGCGTGGTCTTCACGGTGTGGTGCTGGTCATCTCCGACGCTCACACCGGGTTGAAGACCGCCATCCGTAAAACCTTCTCCGGAGCGGCCTGGCAGCGTTGTCGGGTCCATTTCATGCGCAACCTGCTAGCTCGAGTCCCCAAAGGCCACGCCGAAATGGTGGCGGCCACAGTGAGAACCATCTTCGCTCAACCCGACCCGTCCTCGACCCGAACCCAGCTCCGGCTGGTCGCCGACATGCTCCGAGAACGCCATCCAGTCGTGTCCGACCTGCTTTTAGACGCCGAAGCCGACGTCACCGCCTACGCCGGATTCCCACATGCGCACTGGAAGAAGATCTGGTCCACCAACCCCCTCGAACGGCTCATGCGAGAGATCAAACGACGAGCCGACGTGGTCGGGATCTTCCCCGACGACCCCTCGATCCTCCGTCTCGTCGGATCCGTCCTCGCCGAACAACACGACGAATGGCAGGTCAGCGACCGTCGCTACCTCTCCGAAGAATCAATGGCACTCATCCACACCACCAACCAAGATCAAGCCGACAAGGAGGTGAACCAACACCAGCTACCCGCCGCCGGATAACCCCGACGGCATCGCTGAGAGATTCACCCAATTACACCAAACCGCGGGACGCGATCC
>DASWKK010000062.1:0-29135 GCA_036396655.1 Acidimicrobiia bacterium | reverse complement strand
CCCGGGTCGGCGAGGTTCGAAGCGAAGCCTTCGGATCGCAACCACATGCCTTCCGGCATGTGGTTGCGCCACGTGTGCATCGGTGTGCCGAACAGCCGGTAATCGACTCCCCGTTGCGAGAGGTGCGCAGCGATCGACAGGCCGTAAGGACCGGCACCGATGATCGCGACTTCCAGTCGCTGCGACATCATTTGCGGTGCCCTGGTGGCGCGAGTCGCTGCTTCAGCCTGCGCGCCAGCCACGCCACATCGGAAGCCACGGCAACGAGGGCGGGTCGCAGGTCGCGCGCATCGAAATAGTCGTAGCTCGTCGGCTTGGCGAAGTCCTTGAAGAACGATGACACGGCATCGCGCGGTGCAATCGTGTCCGGAGCGCCCTGCTGGCGCGCGTTGTCGAAGAGCCACTTGACATCTGCGGCGAGCCAGCGCACACGCACGCCGGTGCGATACGACGACCTGCCGGGGTCAGGCAGCTCATTGGCAGCCCAGGCGCGAACCAGACTCGGGAAGTCGATTCCGGCGCGCACCGCGCACTCGATCGATGCCGACAATCGAGGATTGACCTCCATCAGCACAGGCGTGCCATCAGCGTCGCGACGGAACTCGACTTCGGCGTATCCATCGAGCTCGAGCTCGGAGACGAGTCGTCGAGCATCGGTCGTCGCGTCCTCGGGCAGGGGCACGCTCTCGCGCAGGACGGACGCTCCGCCGAGGATCGGAAGCATGCGGTGCGCAACCTGAGCGAACTCGCCATAGAACGACCCGCGCGTATGAACGAAGCTGACGGCCACGCGTTCGCCGGGGATCCAACTCTGGACGAGCACCACCGCGCCGAGGTGCAACATCGCCCGGAGTTGCTCTCTCGCTTCGGATGCCGAGCGTGCGAGCCGCGCCCCGAGGCGGCGACGCTCCTGTCCTGCAACGACCCATGACCGCTCCGGTTTCAAGACCGCGGGCATCGGAATCGACGTGACCGCGTCGGGTATCTCGTCTTCGTCAGCGACCGTCACCGAGACGGGAATCCGGATCCCGAGCTCGCTCGCGAGTTCGAGTGTCGTTCGCTTGTCGTTGGCTGCGTCGAGCGGTTCAGAACGGGCGAGCGCAAGCGCGCAATTCGCCTCGACCTCGGCCCGGCGCTCCTGGATCGCCGCGATCGTTCCGTCGTGAGTCGGGATGACGACCACGTCCTTCGAGCTCGATGATGCGAGGTCGATGAGTTGTTGCACCATCGTCTTCGGATCGATGTCGCGATCCTCGACGCGCGCGATTGCCGCACACCAGCGGGACGAAAAGGCAGGAACACCGCGGGTTGACGCACATTCGACCGCGCCGACCGTATACCCGCCCGCCCCGAGCGCCCGCACGGCAACCAATGCCTGTCGCAGGTTGGCGTCGGTGAGGATCACGTCGATCGGCCGCGCCGTCGACCGCTTCGCGATCCAGCGCCCTGGCGCCATCAGCCGCGCCGCCCATACGAGGGCGGGTCGAAAGACCGGATGAGATCACATGTGAGCGATGTGACGTCACGGGAATGATGACCGAGCGTCTCGCCCGTCTGGGATCTCGAACTGTTCACAGAGCCAGGCGCAGGGTCGGTGGCCACCCGCTCCTGGAGCGGTGAGAGTTCATCCCGAACCGGTGCCCTGACTACTCCGGCTTTGTGGTTTTCCGGGCTCTCCCCCGGATCCGGCATCGTCGGGCGGTCCCGGGTTGTCCGGTGGGCCGGCATGGTCGGGCGGTCCCGGGTTGTCCGGTGGGCCTGGGTTGTCCGGTGGCCCGGCATGGTCGGGCGGTCCCGGGTTGTCCGGTGGTCCGGGGTTGTCTGGTGGGCCGGCATGGTCGGGTGGTCCCGGGTTGACCGGTGGGCCGATTCCCGGCTGCTCGTCGGGCTCGACAGGTAGTTCCCGATCTGGCGGTTCGTCCACTGCCGTCCCCGGCTCTTCCGGCGGGACTGGGGGTGTCGGGACGGATGGTTCAGGATTGTCCAGGCCACCCTCCGAAGGCTCCGGCTGGATCGTCGGCACCACGCGGGACGGGCTCTCGTCGTGGACCGTCGGCTTGGCGATGATCGGCTCGTCTGCACCGTCCTGCCCCTGGCCAGCGTCGCCAACGACCGGGGCCGGCGAGCCAACCTCGGTCAGCTCCGTGGCAGCAGATTCAGGCGACGGAATGTCGATCCCGACCAGTGCCAACGATTTCGAGATCAAATCTTGAGCCGGCGCCGGCAGATTCCCGGCCGCCGCCGCAGCCATGCCTGCCGTCATCAAGACGGTGGCGAAACCAACCATCACGTTGCGCGGCGCCAGACGTCGTCTGATCAGGAGGGGTATGCCGGTGACGACGAGGCGGATTCTCCTCGACAGTGACCGGCGAGTCACAACGGGGCTGCGATCCCGGATCCTCTCCACCTCGCTGGTGATGGCATCCAGATGCCGGCCCGCCACGTCAGGCTCGGGTCTGGTGACACCGATGTCCCGCAGCCTGGCCAGATATCGGCCCAAGATCTCATCGGCGCCATGCCCGTCGACGAGTAGACGATCCAATTCGTCGTCGGTGAAGTTTTTCACGCCATCTCGTTTGCTAGTCATGCGACTCAGATCCGCCCACGGTCAACCACGGGCTCAGGGCGCCCGCTGAGGTAATCATACGGTGAACATTGTGTGCGGCTATACCAGTCCCGCCTCCCAGTCTCGCTCGAACCACTGCACCTGGGAGGCGAGGCCGTCCCGAAGTGGCCAGCGGGCATGCCATCCCAAATCGTGCTCGATCCGGGTTGTGTCTCCGCCGGTTCGATCCGGATCCCCGAGGGCCGGTTCTTCGTGCCTGATATCCAACTTCTTCCGGGTGAGCTCGCCCAGGTGCTGGAACACGTCGTTGACGTTGACCGGGCTTCCTCCGGCCACGTTGTAGATGCGATGGCCGGTGACTCTCTCCCCGGCAGCGAGGACCGTTGCCTCGACGACATCCTCGACATAGGTGAAGTCCCGAATCGCCTTCCCATCTCCAAACACATGGATCGGCTCGTTCAGAAAGGCGGCGCGAATCCACCTGGTGAACGCCATGTCGGAGCGCTGGCGGGGACCATAAACGGTGAAGTAGCGCAGACTCACCGCACTGATCTCGTATTGGCTGCTGTACGCGGTGACCAGGGCCTCACATGACGCCTTGGTCACTCCGTAGGGCGAGATCGGAGCGAGCGGCCGATTCTCTCCAACCGGGATCTCGTCGACCTGGCCGTACACCGAGGAGGACGAGGAGAAGACCAGCCGGGTGGACGGATGCTCGGCTATCGCCCCCAGGACCCGCTGCGTGGCGAGGATGTTCGCATTCGATGCCTGTGCGAAGTCACGCCAGGAGGCCCGCACACCGGGTCGGGCGGCGAGATGGAAGACGACGTCCGCCTCGCTCACCATGTGGCTCAGCTCGACCAGGTTCAGGTCACCCTCGACGAACTCGTACGCACGATGAGGCGCCAGCCGGGCCACCCGCGCCCGCCTCCCGATCGTGTCATAGGTGGGGGCGAAGGCGTCGATGCCCGACACCGTCCACCCATCGTTCAAGAGTCGTTCGCAGAGGTGAGAGCCGATGAATCCGGCGGCTCCGGTGACCACGGCTCTCACCCGACGGCCCCTGGCGTATGCCCGCGCGGTGGGCAGTTTCGGCTTTGGTTGATCGTCCCGGGTGACAAAGTGGCTCCCACCTCAACGCCCCGAGCGGCTCAACACCGCTCCGATGGTGCGCAGCAGTATCTCGAAGTCGAGCTTGGAGCAACATCTCTGGTGATAGGCGAGCTCGAGCCGCACCCTCTCGGTCCAGTTGAGATCGGCGCGAGCCGCCACCTGCCAGAGACCGGTCACTCCCGGCCTCAGATCGACCCGGGCCGTGTGCCACGCCTCGTAGGTCTCCAGGCCGAACGAGGTAGGACGCGGTCCGACGAGCCCCATGTCACCCTTGACGACGTTGAACAACTGGGGAAACTCGTCGAGGCTCGAGGCTCGGAGCAGCTTCCCGATCCGCGTGACCCTCGGGTCGTTGCTGATCTTGAAATCGGGCCACACCAGCTCGTTGAGGTGGAGGAGGTCCTGTTTGATCGATTCGGCGTCCTTGACCATGGTCCTGAACTTGAGGACAGCGAACCGTCTGCCGTCCCGGCCGGTGCGCGCCTGCCGGAACAACGTTGGCGCCGACGGGTCCTGGAGCTTCACCATCAGGGCGATCAGGCCAATCAATGGCAGCCAGAGGGGTGAACCGATCACCACCAGAGCCAGGTCGCGCCATCGGGCGATCCGCTCGTGACGACGAATGGCCTCACTGGTGCGTCTTGGATAGCGGCTCCACCAGGAGGTAACCGTCCAAAGTTCTGCGGTCGTCAGTTGCCGGTCTGGCCGGTCACGGTAAGTGCCGTGGAGCAGCTCGGTCATCGGAGCTGGGCATCCTGAGCGCCGGTCACCGATCTGATCAGCGCGTCGCTGGTGGGGGCTTCGTCGGGAAAGGTCGAGGCCGACGCCTCGATGGCGACTCCCTCCAGCTCGGCGTTGCCGAGAATCCGATCTATCACACGGGACCTCGCCGCCAGGTCGGTCTCGGGAAGCACCACGGTGATCCGATCCGAGTCGACCCAGTAGCTGTCCAACTCCCGCAGCGAGATTGCCATTGTGGCGGCGAAACGCTGCCACTTCCCGTCGATCGTTCCGTTCGACGCCGCCCGAAATGCGACTAACGAGACACGGCCGCCGTATCGACGAGCACGACCCACTTCGTAGTCGAGCCGGGTTCGGATGATCTCTTCCCGCTCGTCGAAGGCCAGGGGAGGCATGCGGCGCAGTCCGGACACCAAAGACACGAGTCCGACCATCACCATTGGTTTCTCCCCAGAACGCCCATTGCGTGTGTAATCGGAGGGGAGTGAAAAAAGGTTACGGAGAGTGGCTACTCGGAGGAGAGGATCTCCTGGAGGGTGAGCAGCCCCCGTCTCTGCAACGCTTTGACGGCGCCGGGCGTCTTTCTCAACGCCCGGGCAATCTCGCCGATGGTCAGGCCGGCGAGCAGTCGTAGCAGGAGGACGTCGCGTTGCTCCGGGGTGAGGGAGTCGAGAAAACCGATGATCTCCTCGTCAGTGAGACGGTCTATCACCGTAACGGCCGGGTCTTCGGCGACAACAGCCGGCTCGAGGTCTTCGCGCAGCTCCACCGGGCGTCTGCTCCGAGCCCGCCGCTCGTCGATCAGCCTCCGGTGGGCAATTGTGAAGGCCCATGACCGGAACTGCTGGCTGTCACCCTCGAAGGCATGGAGGCCGCGAACCATGTGGAGGAAGACCTCGCTCAAGAGATCTTCCGGTTCGGCGGCCCCACGAACCCTGAGATAGCCCAACAGGGGCCCAGCCAGCCTGGCGTAGAGCTGTGACCACGCCCAGGTGCTGCCGGAGCGGGCCTGGCTCAACAAGTAGCCGAACTCGTCGGGAACAGTCGTTTCCGTCGACGACAACGGCTCCTCGACCACCGCCACATCATCGGGTCGGGTCCTGGCCAAACGCGGAGGATCGTGAGCGATGCGTCTCCAGGGTCCGATCCTCTGGTGGAGAGAGCGGTTGAACGGCTCGGTGATGTCGGTCACTCGGCCACTTCCCGTGTCCACACGCAACAAGGAGCGACGCGTTGGATCGAGCCGAACGATGCCAACGTATTTGCCCCCAACTTCAACTCCTCACACGCCCTGGAGTCAGCCTAGCGGCCCGCTCGGTGGGCCGGGACGAGAGCGTTCCTGACCCGGAGCACAAGAACCGTCTCCCGTGGCGAACCGATCGACTATCCGGGCGGAAACCGTGTGGAACTCGAACACGAGGCTGCTGTCACACGCCTCGACGATCAGTACACCGAAGTCGTCGGCGTATCGCGTCTCGCTGCCCTCGACCGGTGGGTCGAACCCGTACATGGAGCGTCCCCCCAGCCCGCTCACGAAATAGGCCAGCCCGTCGTCGACGATCCGCTCGTAAACATGGTCGTCCCCGGAGAACACTGCGTCGGCGCCCCACTCGTCATACGGCCACTGCACAGAAGGGTCTGAGCCGTGATTGTCACCTGAAGAGAAGGGAGGGATCGCTGAGACGACCAGACGCCATGGTGAAGTGGAGGTGGCGAGCTGTTGCTGCAACCACTGACCCTGGGGCGATCGGGGGGTCGTGCCATCGGGCTCCTGTGGCTGGACGTTGAGCACGAAGAAGTGGGCCGGGCCCATGACGAAGTCGTAGTAACGCTCGTTCCCTGAGGTGCCCGTAGTCTCGATCCCGTCCCCGGGGAGGGTGAAGAACGCGAGATACGGGTCGATGCCACCGTCCGAGTATTCGTGATCGCCCAGTGCCGGAAAGAACCTGTTCACCGGGGCTCCATTGCCATGCACCCCTCGGTACGAGCCGACATAGTCGCTGTACAGGCTGCCGACATGGAGGTCGTAGTCGGGGAAGTCATAGCTGTTGTCCCCGGTGGTGACGATAAAGTCGGGATCGAGCCGTTTCACCAGGGCGGCCACCCGCTTCGCCCCATCGGAGTCGTCGCCGAAGTCGCCGAATACGGCAAATCGGACCGTCGACCGGGAGACCTCCACCGATCTGACGTGAACCACGACCTCGCCCCGTGCACAGTTGCTCTCTGAATCGCAGACCTCGTACTCGAGATCGTCACTACCCGCGAAGTCCTCTGCCGGCGAGTAGACGATCGATCCGTCCAGATCGACGCGAGCCGTGCCCGATCCGGGGGCTCTGCTGATGGCAACGCTCAGGGCATCGAGGTCGTCGTCCGGATCGCTGTCGTTCGAGGTCAGCATCGCCGATGCGGGGGATGCTTCGGTGGGCAGGGAGATGACATCGTCGTTCGCCACGGGCGGGCTACCCGAAGTGGTGAGAGGCGGCGGTGGCGGAGAGAGCAGGAGCGAGGCGACGAAGAGCAAAGCGAGGGCCAGCAGCAGAAGGGCATGCCGCCGGTTCTTCGACAGCTCCATCAGGTCCATCAGCGCGTCGCCAGTCGCACCACGGCCCGATGCCATTCTAGGGCCCAATCCTCCACCACACCCCATCGGCGGTGGGTGCGGGTTGCCACCTCGGCGGCAGTCCAGATCGAGGCCAGCTCGGCCTCGTCATGGCGCCGCCGGGGTAGCCCCCGGTGCCGCCGGTAGGTTTCGCTGAAGGACATCAGGTCGTGTTCCGGCCCTTCCCGGCCGAGGGTGAGATTCGATAGCGGGTAGATGAACTCGTCTGCGACCGGACTCGGCGACCAATGAGCATTCTCCCAATCGATGATTGTGAACCCACCCCCGTTTATCCGCCAGTTGCCGGGCCAGAAGTCGCCGTGAACCAGGATCTCGGTAGAGCTGGTCGCGAACTCCGACGTTACCGATTCTGCAGCATTCTGTAGCCGCTTGCCCACCGGATCCGGCGGCTCGAAGATCTCGATGTAGGTGTTGACGATCAGCTCGGGTTGGCGGAGGTCCACGGCGCCGAGGGGTCGCTCCGACCTCCCGTGGAGGTCGGCCAGCCATGCGGCCAGTCGGTCAGTGACCGGTGCCCGCGATGCGGGGGCGAGTCGGTCCCAACCAAGACCCTCCGGGGCGAACTCGGATATCAGATAGAGGTCCTCACCGGTCTGGATCAGGCCGAAGGGACGGGGCACTGTCTTCTCTTGTTCCGGGCCGAGCGCCAGGCGGGCCTCGTTCGATCGCTCACTCTCGTGCTGAACCACAAAACCGAATCGCGGATCCCGGCTCACCTTGGCGACCAGGGTCGGCCGGCGGGTTGTCGAGTCGATTGCGTAGAGGATGACCGAGGTTTGTGCTGTGAGCCGCGCGGTGGATTCGAGGACCCACTCGAGGGAGGGGGCTTCGCTTCCGAGCCAGCGGGGCCACTCCTTCGCCACGAGCTCGGTCAGCCGGTCGATCGGCCCTCCGGTTGGCGGGCGGCTCAAGGCCCATCACCGCGAAGTCGGCAGACGATGAAACCGCCAGGGAGAGCCGCCATGGCGAGGCCGACGATTGGCCCCCACCTGAGGGTCGCCCGTATCCAGCCCCAGGCCGGCCGGCGGGAGAGCAGGAACCGCTCGACCGCAAAAGCGGCGGCCGCCCGGCTCAACGGGAACACGTACTCCGGCACCCAGGGGTCGGGGAGAGCCCCGTACACAGCCTGCGCCTCGAGCCTCGTCCCTCGGAGGAGCCGGCGCGCCGATCGGGCCTGAAAGGCCATCGGCCTATAGAGCCTTGTCCTTGCCCGGCGGTGGGGCGTCGATACCACCACGACCCCCTCTGTGGGGTCCAGGACACGCTCGATCGACCGAACCGAGTCCGGGGACTCGAGGCGGATGGCAACGATGATCAGCTGAAACATCTGGGGTGGCGCCGGTATCTCATCCCAGCCTGAGACCTCGGTCACCTCGAACACCGATTGCAGGTCCGGGTACCCGGCGCCTATCACCAGCACCCGACCACTCCTCGGCAAGACTCCGAGATGGCGCCAGTCGGCAAGGAGGGCGCCGGGCTCTGTATGGGATACGGCCACCAGGACAGCGTATCCCGGGCTGGTCCAACCCGAGCAGGTCGGAACCGTGGTTAGTCTGCGCGCGGTCGTGGGCAGCTGGACAGATGAGACGAGACGCCACAGATTCTCCTCATCCGCCAAGGCACGAGCCAGAAAGGCGCTCGGGAGCATTGGCTCACCATTCGGGAAAGCACTGCTGCGGCGATCGCTCACCGTGGTTTGCTATCACCGTATCGTCGAGCATGTGGAGCGGGGGCTGTTTCCGGAGGTGGCGAGCGCCAGCCCCGCGATGTTCGAGCAGCACCTGGACATGATGGGGGAGGATCACCAGTTCGTCACGCTCGCAGACGTCGTCGCCTGGCTGGGCGGCGGGGCGGCTCTTCCGTCTCGGGCGCTACTCTTGACCTTCGACGACGGCTATAGGGACAACTACGAGACGGCATTCCCGATCCTGCGAGCACGGGGGCTGTCGGCGACCTTCTTCATCGCCACCGGGCACATGGACACCGGGGAATTGCTGTGGTGGGACATGGCGTCGATGCTCATCTCGGAGGCGGCCGCCACTGTTGTGGACCTTCCCTTGCTGGGGACTGTCACCCTGCCACCACCCGACGAACGCACCTCGCTCGCCCGACGCTGGATCTCGGCAGCCAAGGTCCTGCCCAATACAGCTCGACTGGAAGCACTCGACTCCCTGGCCCAATCCGTATCCGTGGCGCCCCCGACCCGACCCTCCGTCGCCATGAGCTGGGATCAGGCGAGGGAGATGGCCGACGCCGGGATGACCCTCGGCGGTCACACCAGTACCCACCCGATCCTCAGCCGGATGACCCCCACCGATGCTCGCCGTGACATCGCCGACGGGCTGGACAGGATCAGAGAGGAGGTGGGACGGGCTGTCGTCTCGTTCGCCTATCCGAATGGCGAGCGGGGCGATTTCAATCGGGTTCACAAGCAGGTACTGGCAGATCTCGGCGTGGTGCTCGCCTTCAGCTTGGTGAGTGGGCCCGCCCTGTTGAGCGAAGTCGGCGCAGATCCCTACGGGGTGAGACGCATCTACGTTGGGCGGGGTGACGATTCAGATCGGCTTCGTCTCAAGCTGCTCGGTTGGAGTCGGGTAATCGAGATGGCTTCACGGATGCGGGGTGCTGATGACGGTCAAGAAAACACCTGATGATCCGATTGAAGAGTTGTCCAAGGGGGAAAGTGCCCGATCGAAGAATTCGAGGATGGCGTTGATCCGGTTCACCCTGTTGTTGCTGCTCCTGGCGTCGCTGCCACCAGGAGGGACTTTCGTCGATGACGACGGCAGCGTCCATGAAGGCAGCATCGAGGCGATCGCCGCCGAGGGACTCACTGTGGGGTGCAACCCTCCGCAGAGCGACCGGTACTGCCCGACGCGGACCGTGACCCGTGGCGAGATGGCGGCCTTCCTGGCCAGGGCGTTGACCCTCGGGGCGACCGGTAACGACTTCTTTGTCGATGACGACGGCCACCTGTTCGAGGGCGCCATCAATCGGTTGGCCGAGGCCGGGGTGACCGAAGGCTGCAATCCGCCGGCTAACGATGGTTTCTGTCCAGACCGCGTCATGACCAGAGGTGAGATGGCGGCGATGCTGAGCCGGGCATTTCACTATCCGCCTTCAGGTGTCGACCGCTTTCGAGACGATGACGGCCATCTCTTCGAGGCCGCCATCAACCGGTTGGCTGCTGCGGGAGTCACCTCGGGCTGCAACCCGCCCGCCAACGATCGCTTCTGTCCCGGAGCGGAGATCACACGCGACCAGATGGCGACGTTCCTGACCCGATCCCTCGAGCTGACTCCGCTCAAGCCACCGTCGGTCGACTCGCCAATGGGTGCCCGGTACTGGTCCCCTTCCAGCCCGTTCAACACGCCGATACCGAAGAACCCGCGTCTCGACCCGGAGAGCACGGCGATGACGGCTCACCTCTCGACCAAAGTCGTCTTCGACCTGTACGAGTTCGGGATCGCCGTGAACCTCGTCAACGGATCGACTCCCCGGACCGACGTCTACTGCCTGGCCGACTGGGGAGATTGTCCGACCGACTCCATCAACCCGATCCCGGTCCCGTCAGACCTGACCGTCCCACCAGGATCGGACGGGAACACGGTCCTCGTGGACTGGTCGCAGCGCAGGGCGGTATCGCTTCACCAGCCGCACGCCAACTCGAACGGCTCCTGGTCCGCAACCTGGGTCACTGTGGCCGACCTGAACGGCTCCGGAGTGCCGCCCGAAGGTGGGAACGGCTCGGGTGTCTCCCACCTCGCCGGAGTGGTCGAGCTTGACGAGATCGTCGGCGGGTACATCGACCATGCCCTCGTCTTCTCCACCGACATCGCCTGCCAGGGTCTCCTCCGTTACCCGGCCAGAAAGACCGACGGCCAGTCCACCCGTCCCGACTGCGTGCCGCAAGGGGCCCGGGTTCAGCTCGACCCCTCGATAAACGTCGATCTGCTCGCCGTGCCCGAAGGGGTCAAGACCGTGGCGAGGGCCCTCCAGGAGTACGGCGCCTATGCGGTCGACCGCGGGGGCGCCCCCATGGCCCTGTATTTCCAGGTGGCGCCCGACGCCAGGGCCGGCTTCCCCGGCAAGGTCTACGTCGACGCCGGGTTGACGAAGGATTACTTCTCGACGGACTCAGTGCCCTGGCATCGTCTACGGGTGCTCCGCGTCTGGGACGGCAGCTGAGCGCTCAGGACCGATCCGGCGAGCTGACGGTCTCGGCTGACTCCAGCACCCGGGCGGCGACCTCCGACCATCGGAACCGTGCCCGGTCCCGGGTGACGGCCGCGCTCATCCGCTCGATGAGGTCGTCGTCCGACAGCATTCGCTCCAGCGCGGCGGATAGGGCGGGAACATCGCCGGGCTCGACCAGCAAGCCGTTGACCTCATCCTCGATCACATCGACGATGCCGCCGGTCCTGGTGGCCAATACGGGTTTGCCGAAGGTGATGGCGACGTGGAGTGGACCGCTCTGGGTGGCGCTGCGATAGGGGAGGGCGACAAAGCGGGCGAGCCGGAACATGGGAGCTACCAGCTCGTTGGGGAAGTAGCCGAAGTCGAATCGGACCGCATCGGTGATGCCCAGGGCTCGAGCTTGTTCGACCAGCGCCCCCGCATCGACATCGGGGCTCGGATACCCCACGACCAACAATCTCGCGTTGGGGGGACGTTTCGCCCCGGCGAAACCCGCCAAGAGGTCACTCACCCCTTTGCTCGGCCGGAGGTTTCCGAAGAACAAAACGACCGCGTCGTCGTCCTCGATCCCGAAACGCCCGTCGAGGTCGGCATCGGAGTCGGCGAGGAGCTCGAACATCTCCCCGTCGCCATGGGGGATGACCTGGAGTCGCCGGCCGGGGACCCGAGGATGGAGCAGGGCGTATCTCTCCCGCACACTCGCTCCGAGGAAGAGACGAAGATCGATCGACCTCGATCCGGTGCTGGCCAGCATTCGCTCCAAACGAGCTGCGAGAGGATCGATTGCGTCGCGGGGCTCGAACTCATGTGACACCTCGATGAGGGTGGCCCCGGCCCGTTTCAGCTTCGCCATCATCAACCCGCGACCCGGCAGGGGGAAAGGTCGTACCAACACGATGTCCGGTCGGCCCGAGGCGACCAGTCCCACCACGCGCCACATCTCGCTGCTCAACCTCAGGGCACGCCAGGCCCTGCGGATCACCTTCCTGTGGAGACGACCCATCCACGAGTCGACCTGGGGGTTGGACCGGCCTGAGTCCATCCGCGACCAGAGCGTGAACTCGGTCTTGACTTCGAAGTCGTGAGGGAGACCGCTCAGTTCGTAGTCGTGTGCCGTGATCAGCGTCACTCGCGCCCCCAACCCACTCAACCCGCGACCCAGCATGTAGGCGAAGTGGACCATCCCACCGCTGGCGTCGGGCTCGATGATGACGATCCGCATCGAAGATGACATCAAACCGGCCCCTGCTCAAGGCGCGGGGCCCTGATCAGCACGGCCATGCGACGGAGTGCATCCTTCTCCAGCAACCAGATGACGCCCAAATATGTCACGACCCCGGTAAGGCTCGTCACGACCAGTTGAATCAGCGGGCGCGCCCCGTCCAACACATACAACGTCGCCACCGAGACCAGGGCCAGGGGTACGGCTGCGACCACCGCCGGGACGAACTGGGCGACGACATCGGTCACCTTCATGTCCAGCTGACGGGAGATGAGAAACACCCGCAGTGCCTTGTCGAGCACGGTGGCGATGAGGAGGGCCACGGCCACGGCCACCAACCCGAAGGGGGTGGCGATGAGGAGGGCCGGCACAACAACCGCCAAACGCAGACCTGTGATCCTGGCCAGAAAGCCCGGTCGGCCCATCGCTTTGTACACGTCCCCATCGTTCGACATCATCGAGCGAACCCAGGCAAACGTGGCGAGCACTCGCAGCACAGGCACCACCTCGAGCCAGTCCTCGCCGAGCATCACCAAGACCAGAGGCTTCGCCACGACGAACAGCCCGACACAGATCGGGGTGGTGAAGATCACGACATACCTGATCGACGCGGCGAAACCGCGACGGAGCGAGCTCATCGAGTCCCTTGCCTTGGTGAAAGCGGGAAACATGGTGCGGCTCAGCACGGACACCACGCCCAGCACCAGCAACTCCGGGATCCGGTAGGCCAGCGTGTAGATGCCGAGGGCGGTGGCGCCGAGGACGCGGCCGACGATCAAGTAGTCGATGTTGCCGGTGACGACATAGATCAGGTCGACTACGAACAGGGGCAGCCCGTAGGCCAGGAGCGACCTCGTCAGATCCCGGTCGAACGCCAGCCGCGGCCGCCATTTGACCACCACCCAAGCCAGCACCACGGTGACCAGAGCCCCGGCGACGTGTCCGAGGACCAGGGCCCAGACGCCGAACCCGGCCACGGCGAGGACCACCGATGCCGCACCTTTCACCAGGGCGCCACCGACGTCGGGGAACATCTTGCGTCGGAAGTCGAGCTCTTTCTGCAGCAGGACCAGGTGAACGGACCCCAAAGGCGCGATCAGGAAAGTCACACTCAGTACCCGCATCAGCGAGGCGACCTCAGGCTCATCGAAGAACCGAGCGGCCAGCGGAGCGGTCAACATCCCGACCAGGAACAGAACCACTCCAAGGACGAGATTCCACGAAAATACAACGTGTGCCGCTCGATCTGCGTTCTCTCGCCGGTGGATGAGAGCCCCGGCCAGACCAAGGTCTTGGGCTATGGAGAGGTAGGTGATCGCCACGGTGGCGAAACCGACCACCCCAAACTCGGCCGGGGTGAGCAGCCTGGCCAGAATCGCCGTCGCAACGAGGGTGAGCGCCTTGCTCGAGGCGAAAGCGCCGTAACCCCAGAGGGCCCCGTGGGCGGTGCGCCGGGAGAGCTGGTCGCCAGAGCCAGTCACCAGCGGCTCCATCGGCAGGAAGCGCTCGGACCGATCAAACTGGTGTCCTGTCCGGTGGATTCGCTTGCTATTTCGGCGAGCAATCGTCGTTCCTGGCAAGGACGCAGGACGCAGGCGCACTAGGCCGCTCGTCAAGGACGAGGACGCTGCCAGGGGGGACAAGGGCCGTTGAAATGCGAGCACGATCTGCCGGACAGGGCACTAGGGGCCAGAGGGCGCTCCGTCGGTCGAGGGTCACGACTCACCGCCCGCTTCGGCCCGCTCCTGGATCCGGGCGGTCTCGATACCCATGATCGGCGGAGTCTGCCGATCCGGCACGGGCCACACCACGGAGAGAACGATGCCGAGGAATGCGCCGACCGCGGCTCCGAAGAGGGCGTCGCGAACCGGTACCGGCGATGCCGGGGCCGAGGGGGTCTTGGCCGATTCGAGCAGGATCGCCCTGTAGATCGGGTACAGCGACGCGAGATCTTCGCTACCGGCGGCGCCGATGATCTGGTTGACCTCACGGACCGCGTCCGCATCCGACCCGGAGACGGTGAGTGAGACGACATTCGACTCGGGCAGTACGACACCGGTGCTCTCGAAGTCGGAACCTGCTGATCCGATCTCCCTGGCTGCCCGATCCAGCAGCGTCTCACTCTGCAGGATCTCGGCGAAAGTCGCGGTGATTTGGCGATTGCGGAGCACGCCGAGGGCGGCGGCAACATCGCCCGAGTCCTCGATCGAATCCTCCGTGGCGATGACGAAGGTCGACGCCGACTGGTAAACAGGTGGGTCGAGTTGGGGGAGCCAATATCCACCAATCGCTCCCACCAGAGCGATAGCGGCGACCATCCACCAACGGTCGACGATTTGGCGAGCGGTGGTGCTCTCGGCTCCCGACGCCCTCCAGGTCATGATGTGACCGCCTCGCCTTCGGGTCCTCTTCGAATCGTGGCTGATGACCAGCAAACTACCAGGCGCCGTGAGTTTGAATACCCGGGCCCGACACGGCATCGGGCCGGTTTCTCAAAGGATCGCGGGTTCTCAATGGCACGATGTGGCGATAGATTCTCCCTACAGGTGGGCAAGGGGAGTGCGTCGGAGTGAAGAAACCGGATTTCCGGCGATGGCGGAGTGACGTCACGACCCGGACTCGCCCCTCAGACGATGCGCAGCGGGCTCGTGGGTCTGGGCAGCCCGCGAAGGGACCGTGGATTCCATGGTTGCTGAGAGCGATTCTCCTCGTCATGACGGTGATCGTGGCCTTCATGATGTCGGGCCCATCGACATTCCATGCAAGTTCCTCACTCGTCCTCGTTCTCGATTCGCCTCTGGTGGCCGTCGACGAGGCCGTGAACCGTCTCGATTCGGCGGACACAGGCAACGCGGTCGGAACTCTGGCCCAGATGCTGAGCAACCGCGACCTGCATGTTCAGGCGATGGAGAACGTGGGGATCGATTCCAGCGAGGCGGACCAGTTCGAGGTGACGGTGACGAGCCCGCGAGACGCCTTGATGGTGACAGTCGCCGTCGCAGGTCCCGGCCCGGAGGTAGTGCAGGTCGCGGGGGAGATCGGGAGGCGGGCGGCGGCAATCGCCGAAGATGCATTTCCCGGTCTGGCCCTGGAAGAAGGGCCCTCGTCTGTTTCGACAACCGGCGGTGAGGCCCGGGGAAACCCGATCGTGAGCATGGTTGTGGCGTTCCTCGCTGTTCTGGCGGTCGTGGGCGGGGCCTTTGTCGAGAGCTCGATGGGCAGATGGTCCCTCGCCGGGCTGAAAGCCGTGCTGCGCGACTGGATCGATGGGAAGGCGGTCCCCAGCCGCACCAGATTCGGGCCCGGGCCCGACGCCCGGATCACCATGGTCGCTCTCGCTGCAGTGTCGGCCGTTCTCGTTCTCACCCCCGGTCACGTCCTCTGGGTGGGGCTGGGCGCCGCGGCTGGCCTATCGATGCTTCTGGCTCTGCGTTTCCCCCGACTGCTCGTCATCGGGCTGGTGGTCCTGGTCCTCTTCAACTTGTCTGACATAGGCACCGACTTCTTCGGTCTACCCGGGATCTCGGTGCCCTACACACTCTCCGTGATTGTCGTGCTGGCGATACGGACTTGGGTGCTGGGCGAGGACCGCCGATCCTGGCTCGGGTCGGCCATCGCCATTGCCGCATTGGTGGCGGTGATGTCAACCTCCGGCATTTTTGCCGAGGACCAGGCTGTGGCATTCGAGCGCACCGTCGACCTGGTCAAGAACGGGCTGCTCGTACTGCTCATAATCGTCCTGATCCGCGACCTGAAGGATCTGCGGCGGGTGATCTGGGTGCTGATAATCGGCACGTCCTTCCTCTCGCTGTTGGGCATTGCACGAAGCGTGATCGGGAGCACTCCTGGTCTTCTCGACGGGTTCTCCCAGGTCGTGAACGAAGTGGTGGACGAGGAGGTCGTCGGGATCCGTATCGCCGGGCCTCTTGGCGACGCCAACTTCTTCGGCCAGTTTCAGGTCTTGGTGTTCCCGTTTGGCTTGGAACGGGCGTTCCGGGCCGTCGCTTTGATTCCGAGGGTCACGGCCGCACTGGCGACGCTTCTGATCGCCGGCGCCGTGGTCCTCACCTACTCGCGTGGAGCGCTCATCGGGCTGGTGGTCGCCACCGTGGTCGCACTTGTCTTCATCAGACCGGCGCTCCGGACCGTTCTGGTTGCGCTCTTCGTGTCGGCTCTCGTCCTATTCCTGACACCGGGCCAGTACTTCGATCGAATCGGGAGCCTTGGCCAGGTTCTGCAGATCGGGTCGGGAACCGGAGTCCAGGACCCTTCTCTCCAGGGGCGCTTCGGCGAGATGGTGGTCGGGATCGAGATGTTCCACGACTACCCCGTGACCGGTGTCGGCCCCGGGAACTATCCCAGCCGATACGTGGAGTACTCGTCAGGGCTTGGCATCGACTACAGACTCGAGCTGCGCCAGCCGCACAGTCTCCCCATCGAGGTGGCCGCGGAGTTGGGGATCTTGGGTCTCGCCTGGTGGACGATCGCGGCCCATCTGCTGGGATCACGTCTGTTGGGGGCGAGACGGCTCGCTGCGATGGATGAAGACGAGGAGTTGAAGCACTACCTGGAGGCTCTCTGCGTTTCGTTCGCCGGGTTCGCCGCCACGTCCCTGTTCCTCCATCTTGCCTTCTCACGCTCGCTGTGGATGATGGTCGGTATCGCCGTGGGAGCGATCGGGTTGACTAGATCACAGTTGGATCCGACCACCCGGCTCCTGGAGCGCCAGGCGAGATGAGCTGGCGTCGACTCATGGTCGTCTCCCTCGGCACGATCGGGTACGTGCTGATCGGATACCCGGCTGCTGCCATCGGGTTGTCGCGTATCTTCGGACGTGACCGCCGTTACGAAACGGGCGCCGACCTTCCCAGCATCACCGTGGTCGTCGCCGCCTACAACGAGGAGGCGGTGATCGCGGATCGGATCGAGAACCTGCTCGCGGCCGATTACCCGCGGGACCGGCTCTCGGTCATCGTCGCGGCGGACGGCTCGGACGACCGTACCGCCGAGATCGCGGGGTCGTTTAGACACCAGGGGGTCCTGGTTCTCGCGGACGGCTCGAGGCGGGGCAAACCAGCGGCAATCAATCGGGCGATCAGGGAAGTGACCTCAGATGTCGTCGTCTTCTCAGACGCCAACAACCAGTATGAGGCGGATGGCCTGACTCGCCTGGTGGCCCCGTTCTCCCACCCCCGAGTTGGGGCAGTGACCGGGGCAAAGCGGGTCAGGGCGTCCGACAGCCTGACCGGTGCCGGCGAGGGCCTCTACTGGAGGTATGAGTCGCTGATCAAGACCGCCGAGAGCCAGCTGGGGTCCTGCGTCGGGGTCAACGGCGAGATGTTCGCCGTGCGGGCAGGGCTCATCGACCACGTTCCTGAGGAGATCATCAACGACGACTTTTACATGGCGATGCGTGTGCTCGAGGCGGGATTCGACATCGTGTACCAGCCCGAGGCGATTTCCTGGGAACCTGCCTCGGAGACGGGCGACGACGACAGGCTTCGCCGGGAGAGAATCGTGGCGGGGCGAATCCAGGCGCTGGCGCGGGCGCCGCAGATCGTTCCATGGAGACGGCCGGTGGTCGCTTGGCAGATTGTGTCGCACAAGCTCCTGCGCCCCTTCATCCCCCTCCTGGCCGGGGTTGCCCTGGTCTCAACCCTCGCATCACTCAGGAACGCGGTCCGCAATCGCCGGGCACTGGTTCTCCCGGCGACGGCCCTGATCAGCCAACTCGTCGTGTACCTCGCTGCCTGGGTCGGAAGGCATAGCGCCCGGCCCGGACGTCTTGCCAAGGCTGCCGCATACCTGGTCGACTCCAACCGTGCTTCGCTTGCGGGGACGGTCGGGTACCTGCGCGGGCGCCAAGACGTGCTCTGGGTCAAGGCGCAGCGGGCCGCCGATGAACCGCAGACTCAAACTCGATGACCCGCTCGACAAGGAGCCGGTTGCCCCCGGGTCGGATCCGAGTCCTATTCGTGATCGATTCCCTTGGTCCAGGTGGGGCGGAACGGACTCTTAGGCGCGTCGTCGAATTCATCGACCCGACCATCTTCGAGTGCCGGGTCGCCGTCCTTCAGGTTAGGGAAGGCAATTCTGTGGCAAATGAAATCCGGGATCTCGGAGTCCCGGTCGACCTGGTGCAGGTCGACCGACTCAGATCTCTGGCCGGGCAGGCACGGCTCCTCCGATACCTCCTGGCGTACCGTCCGAGCATCATCCACACCCATCTGGAGTTCTCGCACACACTCGGTGGTATCTACGGTCGATTGGTCGGGGCCAGGCCGATTGGGACCATCCACACTTTCGCCTTTGGGAGGGCGTCGCGCGAAAGGAAGCGGCTGGGCCTGATGTGGTTCTCTCTGCGCAACACCCACGTCAAGGTCGTTGCCCCTTCCCGATCGGGGATGGCTCACGCCGAGGCCGTGGGAAGGATCCCGGCCGACCGGCTCGTCGTGCTGCACAACGGGGTAGACCTCGAGACCTTCACGCCCGACGCTTCGGCCCGGGCGCGGGTCCGAGAGGAGCTTGGCATCGCCGCCGGCTCACCGCTGTTGATCACCGTCGCTGTCCTGCGCAGTGGCAAGGGAATCAACGATCTCGTCTCGGCCATGTCCGAGATCCTCAAGTCGATCCCGGACGCCATGGCCTTGATCGTCGGCGACGGCGATGAACTTGTCGCCCTCCGGCGGCTGGCAGTGGAGGCGGGAGTGGCAGACCGGGTTGTCTTCACCGGCAGCCGCGATGACGTCGGGGTCCTACTGTCTGCATCGGATGTCTTCGTCCTGCCCACGCATGAGGACCTGCTTCCGACGGTGGTCGCCGAGGCGATGGCCGCCGGTTTGCCCGTCGTGGCGAGTGACGTCGGCGGGTTGCGCGACATGGTCGACGAGGACGTCACCGGGATCCTCTACCCGGCCGGGGACATCCCGGCGCTGACTCAGGCATGTGTCGAGCTGCTCGACGACAGTTTCCGCCGTGAGGCGTTGGGCAGAGCCGGCCGACTCGTTGCAGAGGAGAAGTTCGACATCCGAAAACACGTCGAGGCGCTCCAGCGGCTCTACGTGGAAAGTTCCAGAGGATGAGCGGAGAGGAGAGGGTAGGCCCGGTCCTCCTGGTGGACTTGGCCAAGGGATTCGGCGGCGCGGAGGTGCGAGTCGTCGACACCGCCTTACTGCTGGCGGAAAGCGTCGAGTGCTCGATCGTCGCCCTGGAAGGCACGCTGCTTCATCGCCGGGCGATGGCGGCCGGGATTCCGGTCCATCCACTCCGGTACCAGCGTCACGATCCGAGGATCGTTGGGGCCGTGCGTGATCTGATTCGATCTCATCGGTACCGTGTCGTCGACGCACACAACGTGCAGTCGCAATTGTGGGGGCTCCTTGCAGCCAAGGCCGAGAGACTGCCGGGTCGAGTCTCGACCGTGCACAGCGAGTATCGATTCGAGAACCCCGGTCCCAAGGGCCGCGCCCACGAACAGGTTTTGAGAAGAAACTTGGCTTGGGGGGCGAGTTTCGTGGCGGTCAGCGAGGGGATCGCCCGGTACCTGAGGGACGTCCTCGGTCCACAGCCCCAGATCGAGCTCATCAGGCGCGCTTTCCCGGTTCCCCGGCCCATGGCCGGAGCCCAGATACGTCGTTCCGACCTCGGGTGGGACGAACAAGACTTCGTGGTGGGTGTGATCGGGCGCCTCGCGATCGCCAAAGGTCACCCGGTCCTCTTCCAGGCGTTGTCGATCCTCCGTGAAAAGGGGGTGAGGCTCCGGTGCTACATCGTGGGCGAAGGGGCGGAGCGGGAGAGGCTGGAACGCGAGGTTCGCTCGTCCGGTTTGCTCGACAGCGTCCACTTTGCCGGCTTTCGCGAAGATGTAGGTTCAGCCCTCGATTTCATCGATCTGCTTTGCCTCCCTTCCCTCAGCGAGGGGCTTCCCAATGTCGCGCTCGAAGCCGTCGTATCTCAAGTACCGCTGGTCGCTACCTCGGTAGGTGAGCTCCCTTCGCTCTTGCGAGACGGCAAAGATGCCCTGCTCGTTCCACCCAACGACCCTTTGGCCCTGGCGGCCGCCCTGGAGCGAGCCCTAGCGTCATCGGAGCGGCTTTCTCGACTCGCCGATTCGGCGTATGACACACTGGCGAAGGCTCTGATTGGCGACTGGATCGCGCAGACGATCGAGCACTATCGGCGGGCTCAACGATCACCACTGTGACGGAAGGCGTCGAGTCCCCTTGGCCCAGATGAGCGGACCCGGGTTTCGTCAGGTCGGCTGGGCCCTCGCGGTCTGTGCCACAATATGAATAGAAAGAGTCCAGCGTCGTCTTCACTGTTCGGATCGGGCCAGATCCAGTCGCAGCAGATGCTCGGGCTCATCGTCGTCGTACTGGACGTCCCCGACCAACGTGAAGCCGTAGCGGAGGTAGAACGGCAGTGGTCCGCCCTCGCCTTTCCCACAGCTTGTCCAGAGAACGTCCGCGTTTGGCCGCGTCTGGAGGTATTTGACCACGGCATCGATCGTTGCCGCGCCGTAGCCCCGACCCTGGAACGCCCCGTCGATGAGGAGGCGCCACAGGTAGTAGGGCCCGACCAGATCGTCGCCGCAATCCTCGATGTTGTCGCTGATCATCACGAAGCCGATCAGCTGCTCTGAGTCATGCACCGACCACATCCGTGGCATGGCCCGCGGCTCGTCCTCGGCGTCCTCGAAGTGGCTCTCCATCGACCCCAGGAAGCGCTCCTGGCCTGGCGCTCGGCGTAGACCGAGAACGGCGGCACGATCTTGGTCGGTCACGATGTCACGCAGCTGGACGGTGGTCACGGGTCAAGAGCCGAATCTAGCCATCTGCGAAGGATGTACCTGATTGTCAGCTGCCCGTCGGGCGGCGCGATTGAGCAGGATTCGAGAAGCGCTTCTCCCGCATCGCCCGTAGTTTCAGTTGTAACCCGTTTAGGAGGTCAAGAGATGAGCACCACGAAGAAGTCCGGTTCGGACGGTTTCTCGGCAGCGGAGCGTGCCGCCATGAAGGAGCGTGCCCAGGAGCTGAAAGCCCAGGGCCGTAGTGGCCAGAAGAAAGCCGAGAACGAGAGCGCCGTCCTCGAGGCGATCGCCGAGATGCCGGATGCTGATCGCTCGCTCGCCGAACGTATCCACGCATTGGTCACCGCCAACGCGCCGGAGCTTCTGCCCAAGACCTGGTACGGCATGCCCGCCTACGCCAATGCGGATGGCAAGGTCGTCTGTTTCTTCAAGGCCGCCGCCAAGTTCGACGGCCGCTACGCGGTCTTGGGATTCGAAGATGCTGCCACGCTCGACGAGCACCCTATGTGGCCGGTCGTGTTCGCGATCGTCGAGTGGACCCCCGCGGTCGAGAAGCAGGTCCGGGCGCTAGTCAAGGCAGCGGTCGCCTGAGCGTCGCCCGCCGGAGAGGGGAGCTCCACAAGCTGCTAGCGACTATCAGAGGCGACCGCCTTGGACCCCCGGTCGCAATGTGGTCAGCTGATCGGAGTTCAGTCCAGTGTCAGCAGGACGCCCACGCCGAACGTGTCGAGGTCCGCGGAATGGATAGTTCGAAGCCAGAAGTTGACTCGTTGTCCGAAGCCTCGAACCGCACCATCGAATACATTCCCTCCGGAGCCCAGCGGGCCCCAGTGATCGCCGCCGAAGACTCGACTCGCAGTCAGGTTGCCGTCAACGGTGAAGATGTCGAACGCATAGGCGTTGTCACGGTCGAAGTCGGTGAGTGGATCCACCATCGACACCGAGCCCCACGCCAAGAAGGGGCGCCGCCGGCCCAGGTCGATGGTTGCGCTCGCCGAGCCGCCCTCGTTCTTCAATGCAAAAAGGTCAACCTTGAAGGCGTCCATGTCAATCTTGCTCCTCGTCGTTTGATGTGCCGTCAACAGTCTCGAGCCGCACGGCGCGGAGGCGGCCGGTCTTGGTGTCGACCGAACGCGCCATACGACGGCTCGACTGCGGCGCAACACTCGTGGTCAAGCTCCCCAAACGATCAAGGTCGAGACCTCGGGTCATGAGCTCGGCCAACTCGTCGGTGAGAGCCACTGCCGACGGCGCCGAGAGCCGGGCCTCGGCATCCTTACCTCCCTCGATGACCTTCACTTCATAGTGAGCGTGCATGAGCTCCCCGGTCTTGCGGTCATAGAACAATGTGCGTTTCATTCGGTACCCCCTAGAGCGTCCAGTACGAGCACATTTCCGACGCCGAATGCGTCGAGATCTGCGGTGTGAATCGCGGTCGCCCGGAAGGTGATCCTCCGGGCCCGGCCTGCGAACGCACCGCTGTAGACATTGCACGGCGCTCCGTCCGACCCCCAATGGTCGCCGCCAAAGATGTAACCCCCTGGTCGGTCACCGTCGACCTCGAAGATCTCGATCGCCCATGCGTTGTCACGGTCGGCGTCCGTCAGAGAATCGACCATTGTCATCTGGCCCCATGCGAGGACGCGGTGAGTCGCGCCGAGATCGACCTGCACGGTGCCTGAACCTCCACCGTTCTTCAGCGCCCACACCGGCACCGTCACTGCTGGCTGCCCAGGAGCGAAAACCAACGGCGGATAGCGGCTCTTGATCCCCCGGATGTCTGCCTCATGCAGCTGTCTGCGTTGGGAGTTGATCGCAAAGAACATCACTGCGTCGGAAAGGCCACTGTGCCGCAGCCCGAGGGAATGGCCGATCTCATGGAGGGCCACCGATTCGAGATCGACGGTACCGGACCCATGCGTGTGGCCCCAGGTCTCGGCCTCATCGAAATGAATGCGCCCGTCCTCGGGGTAGAAGGCGTGGGCGAATATGTTGAAGCCACCCGAGCCCGATCCGTCGAATGGCGAACCGTCACCGTGATCACCGGTCGTCCACTCCACGTTCAGTTCGGCAGTCGCTGAGGACGAAACTTGGGCGAAGGCCACCGGTACCTGCGTCGACCAGGTGTCGAAGGCGCGCTGGATCGCCGCCGCTTCATCGGTGATATCGGGCGTGCCGGTCTGGAGAATCCAACGAAGGCTGCGATCGTCCCAACTGTCGTTGCTGAATACGAAGGGGTCGCTGTCCTCAACTCCAGGCCCGCCGAGCTCGTCTGGTTCGAAGTCGGCGACCGGGCACCGTGGCTGTCGCATCAGCTTCAGCGTTTCGATTGTCAGCGTGCCCGTGACATGTAGACGTGCAAAGCGCTGAAACCGGCGCAATGCGTCGCTTGTCGACTTCTCGAGTCGACCTTCTTTCGTTGCAGTCCGCTCCCGGTCGGAGACATAGCCGTAGCGGTCGAGGTACTGCTGAGCTTCCAGGACCTCGAGGCCCTCTTTTCCTCGACCGGCGACCACCGTGGCCAAGGTGCGCTCTCTCATCGTCGATTCCTCCTGCGATTAGAGGCCGGCGGCACTGGTCCGCCGATTCGATCTCACAGGATCATCAAACCCAGACCCGGTTACGGTCAATGGGGGATCGACCCCACAGCGGCCGCGAATCGAGTCGCGACGTCTGCCGGGTTCCGAGGCCGGGACCGGCGTTCACTGGCACGTGAGGCACTCCATGGCGTCTCGCAGCACCGAACAGGATTCCGCGAGCCGTAGATGACTTACAGTGGTACCCGCCGCCTCGCCTGACGTTCGCGCAGGTATGACCGCGGAACATGTCGCCTCGTGGTTGCGCGCGTTCCGCAATCGCGGTTCACGGGCTGACGGCAGTGGGTGTGCCCCAGACGATGGCGCTGTCGTTGTCGCCGGTGAGCATGCTGATCTTCAGTTTGAGTCGGAGAACGCCCGCGATGTTCGCAGTCACCGCTTCCGCGTCGCCAAAACCTATCTCGACCGGTGCGGTAAGAGAGTTGTCATGCTCATCCAACAGCTCAAACAAGGCGGTGCTGTTGGTTGGAGAGTCGGAGCGAATGCCGATGTATGTTTCGAACTGTTGGTAGGCACCCGCCACATCGAACTCGAGAATCTTGAACCGAGAGGGTCGGCACTCGAAGTAGATGCTATCGGCGTAGCTGCTGGACCCGATCTGAGCGGCGCCGGTTCGCTCGGTCGTGCTGCAGTCTCCCGTCTCCTGAACCCACTCCAACGACGCCAAACGCAGTCCCGAGGGTGCTGCCTCCTCGGCAACAGTGGAGCTAGTTGAAGCCGGACGGGAGGATGTCGATCCTTGGGTCGTAGTTGTGATCCGAACGGCCCCTGATGTCGGTGGCGTGGATACGCGTAACGAGGTCGTACTCCCCTGAAGCGGACCATCGTCTGTTCCCTTCGAATCACCGGATGGCGTAACCCCGAGGAAGAGGAGCAGGGTTAACGCCCCTACTCCGATGGTTGCCGCCGCAGCCCACCAGTAGATGTTCTTGTCTCTGATACTCACCCTGAGGCGATTCTGACATGATCAAACCTCACATGCCCGCAGACTAGGTCCTGTCGCCAGTCGCACTCTTGGCGCTGACATCGACGCCACTTGCCCATCGATGCCCCTCATCCTGAAATCGACTGTGGCGTGTCTTCTTTCCGATCGGATCGAAGACTGCCCTTGCTAATGCGACGAGCTTCGGCGTCTGACAGGCCTAGCTCCAAGGCTGCCACCGCGGTGGGATCCCGGTAGTGGGCTGCCTCGCAGGCGTGAGAGCTACGGCCTCATGCAGGACAAGCCCACCATCGGGCAAGCTGGCAACCACCAGCTGGGTGGACTTGACCCCGAACCGGGCCAATGACACCGGTTCGCGTGCATCGACATCGACTATCACACGTTGCTCGCTCATGCCACGGCACCGTTGGACGGGCCGCTGCAGACGCCGCCACCAGACTTATCCGATGCCCTCGACGAACCCGGTATCCCTCTACCCGATCCGTTCGTCTCTGTTGTGACTCGGTTCAAGAGACGAAAGGAGAATCGGAAATGAGATTCACCAACGAGGCAAGTTGGGATCGGATGGCAAGGGTCGTCCTCGGGGCGGTATTGCTGTACCTGGGATGGAGCGGCACCGTGGGAGGAGGGCTCGGCGACTTCCTGAAAGTGTTCGGGTTCGTTCCTCTGGCCACGGGAATCGTGGGCTGGTGCCCGATTTACGCCGCCTTCGGGTTCCGTACCAATCGCAAGCCGTCCCGTGGTCCGGCTGCAACGGTCTGATGGTGCTCAGTTCGAGTGTGGGCGAGGCGGTCGGTCCCGGGGACCGGCCGTCTTCGCTCTCTTGTTTCCCGGGTGTCGGGAAGTAGGACCCGCTTACCGTGAGTGACGAATCAAAGCCTCGACGTGGAGAGGTGTCAGATGTCTGAGCAGCCGACAGTGAGCGGGTTCTCTGATGAGCTCAGCGAACACAGTGGTCCTTTGTACCGTTTCGCTCTCACTATCACCAGAGATCCCCACCTGGCCGCTGACCTGGTCCAGGACACGTTCGTGCGGGCGCTGGAGCGCTCCGATCAATACCGAGGAGAGGCTCCGCTTCGCGCCTGGCTCCGCCAAATCCTGCACAATCTGGCGATCGACCGCGCCCGGCGAGCTGCCAAGGAGATGGTGGTCGAAGACGTCGAGGAGAATTGGCACGACGATGCCTACACGGTCGATCCGGCAGCCGTTGCCGAGCGCACCCTCACCCGAGAAGAGCTCGAAGATGGCCTGGCGCGGCTGCCCTTCATCTATCGGGTCGTGGTGATTCTCCATGACGTCGAAGGATGGACAGTTCGACAGATCGCAGAAGTTCAGGACATCTCGCTACCCGCCGCCAAACAGCGTCTGCGTCGGGGTCGGATGTCACTGGTCAGCGCACTGGCCGAAGGGCACGAACGACGCAAACAACTGGAAGGAGTGCCGATGCGCTGCTGGGACGCCCGACAACACGTCTCCGACTATCTCGATGGCACACTCGATGAGGCAACAGCCCATCTCGTCGAAGCCCATCTCGAGGTCTGCCCGACCTGCCCTCCGCTATATGCAGCCCTGGTCGGAGCGCACCAGAGTCTCGGTGCCCTGCGTGATCCTGATGCGGTGATCCCACCTCAACTCGAACAGCGGATTCAGTCGTTGCTCGACGACGCCGGGCGCTGACCCGGACCCGCCCCGCGTCACCGGTGGCTTCGGTGTTGTCCGTCTCCGTCTACCTTTCGGTCCTCGGAAAGGACAGATGAAAGCAAACGGCTTCCGTCGGGCCAGGATCGCCAGGATCACCCCGCCCCGGCTGCAGACTTTGGACGAGACCCGTGGTCGGACCGCGACCTGGCTCGAGCTCTTCTACGACCTTGCCTTCGTCGTAGTGGTGGCGGTGCTCGGGCAACGACTCCACGATGACATCTCGTGGTCCGGGCTCGCCTCGTTCGGCGGCTACTTTGCCCTGCTCTGGTGGCTATGGGTCAGTCACACCTTCTACGCCGACCGATACGACACCGACGACCTCGTGTACCGGCTGCTGGCCATGGCTCAGATGCTGGCCGTGTTGGTCATCGCCGCGGCCCTCTCCGCCGGGCCGGCCGAGTCGACAGTCGCCTTCTCCGCGGGATACGCCACGGCGCGGCTGGTTCTCCTCGCCATGTACGTCAGGGTCTACCGCCATGTCACCGAGACCCGTCACCTGGTCGGCGGCTACCTGATCGGATTCGGGCTCGCCGCGGCTCTGTGGACCACTTCGATCTTCGCCCCGGAGCCCTCTCGATTCGCTCTTTGGGCGATGGCACTCACCGTCGACCTGGCCACACCCTGGCTCATGCGCCGCCAGCAAGCGGAGGTGCCTCTCGACGTCTCGCACCTCCCGGAGCGTTTCGGTCTGTTCACGATCCTCGTCATGGGCGAGTCGCTGGCGGCGGTGGTGGCCGGTCTCGGGCATAACAACTGGTCTTGGGGCTCGGTGCTGGGTGCAGCCCTCGGCGTCGGGCTGACGACCACCCTCTGGTGGCTGTACTTCGACAACGCCGAGGGAAGCGTGGTTCGGAGACGCGACACTGACCGCCGGACCTGGCGGCCCACTGCCTGGATCTATGCCCACCTCCCACTTGCCGCTGCCCTGGCCGCATTGGGGGTCGCGCTGGAACGTGTCGTGACCGAAATCGGCAATGGAGGGATGGATCCAAGTCTTCGTTGGCTTCTGGTCGGGGCGGTGATCATCGCCCTGAGTGCCATGGCGCTGACCCAACTGGCTTCGCTTGGTCACCCGATGGGCTCGTTGAACCGGGCGATCTCCTTGAACCGACTGGCAGCTCTCCCCATCCTGTTGGTGATCGGCGTCCTGGGGCGCCCCAGACCGCTCGTCGTTGTGCTCGGTGTCCTTGGGGTCTGTGTCGCTGTCCTGATCGCCGACATGTGGGCTTGGGATCGCGTAGACGAAGGCGGGTAGTCCCCGGGCTAGCCCGCCGCGGACTGAGCCCTCTCTCCGCCAACACGTCATTCCCTTTCAAAGGGGAGGGATGCCCGGTTGTCTCCCTAACCTCAGGTACGTGAGTGTCTCCCCGCAGCCATACCTACCTCGGATAGTTCGATACTGGGACGAGGACACACCAGGTGAGCTGCACCGGTCGATCAACGGGTCGATGGTGTTTGTTGACGTCTCGGGTTTCACCAGGTTGTCCGAACGGCTCGCCCGCCAGGGTCGGGTGGGCGCCGAGGAACTGACCGAGGTCATCGGCGCCACATTCGGAGCCCTGCTTCCGGCGTCCTACGCCTACGGAGCCAACCTGGTCAAGTTTGGTGGCGACGCACTCCTGCTTCTGTTCACCGGGGACGGTCATGAGCTTCGCGCCTGTGCATCGGCCCTGGCCATGCAACGCACGATGGACACTGTGGGCGTCTGTGATACCTCGGCGGGAAAAGTCAACCTGCGGATGTCGGTCGGGATCCACAGCGGCGAGTACGACTTCTTCCTGGTCGGTGGGTCGCACCGTGAGCTGATCGTTGCCGGGCCCGCCGCCAGCCGCATCGTGGAGATGGAGTCGGCTGCGAACACGGGCCGGATCCTCCTCAGCCCCGAGACGGCTGCGGCGCTTCCCCGGCCCAACCGGGGCCGGTCTCAAGGCCCTGGAATCCTGCTCAGAGGCATGATCGAGGCGGAACGATCCGAGTCTCAGGCCGCCACCGCGCCAACCCGGGAGCTGATGCAGTTCGTACCGATCGGTCTCTGCCAGCTCCTGCTCGGGGGCGAGATCGAACCGGAGCATCGACCGGCGACGGTGGCATTCCTCCGTTTCCACGGATTCGACACCTTGATCCATGACGAGGGATGCGAGGTCGCCGCCGTCCGACTCGACGCATTGGTGCGCACCGTCCAGCGCGCCATCGACCAACGAGGGGTCACTTTCCTTGGCACCGACATCGCCGGCGATGGGGGCAAGATCATCCTCAGCGCAGGTGTCCCCACCACCACCGGGAACGACGAAGAACAGATGCTGCTCGCAATTCGAGAGGTCTTGTCGGAGGGCCTGGACATCCCGATCTCGGTCGGAGTCAATTGGGGATCGGTCTTCGCCGGTGAGATCGGCACGGCCTACCGTCGCACCTACACCGTCATGGGGGACACGGTGAACCTGGCGGCCCGGCTGATGGCGAAAGCGCCGGCAGGGGAGGTCTATGCGACCTCGGGCGTGGTGGACGGCTCACGAACCACTTTCGAGATGACCAACCTCGAGCCCTTCCTGGTCAAGGGCAAGAAGCTCCCGGTGCACGCGGTCTCGGTCGGGAACCCGATGGGGACCAGGTCTGCCCAGGAAGGCGG
>DASWKK010000061.1:0-2970 GCA_036396655.1 Acidimicrobiia bacterium | reverse complement strand
GCCCGATCATCGCAGGGCCTCCAGTGGTGCCACCCTCAGATGGCAGATGGCGATGGCCAGTGCGTCGGCGGCATCTGCGGGCCGGGGAGCATCTTTGAGGTTGAGGAGCCGGGCAACCATCTGCTGCACCTGGTCCTTGTTAGCGGATCCATCCCCGGTGACCGCCGCTTTGATGGCGGTCGGGACGTACTCGAAGACCGCAACGCCTGCTTCGGCGGCCGCAAGCATCACCACGCCGGAGGCTCGACCCACCGAGATCGCCGTCTGCAGGTTCCGATTGGTGAACACGGTCTCGAGCGCGATGGAATCGGGATTGGTGTTGGCGATCACCTGAGAGAGGCCCCGGTACAGCTCTGCCAGCCGCTGCTCGGTAGGAAGCTGCTTGTCGGTACGGATCACACCTGCCGCGATTGCCTTGGGCACGGGTGAGCCCTCGATCAGACCGTATCCGGTGATCGAGAGGCCAGGATCGATGCCCAGGACGAACATATGTTCTGGACGGTAATACGTGTGCGGTTGGGTTCAAGGTTCTTGTCGAGAGTTTGCGGAGGCGGGGGCATGCTGCCCCTAGGTAGGTCGCGGTGGATAGGGGGTCCAACCTGGTCTTCTGAACACGAATCGGTGGTCGTGGTCTCGGGTGATGTGCCAGCGATGCTCGTGAATGAAGAGGTGATGCCACCAGCACAACAAGACCAGATTGTCCAAATCGGTGGGACCACCCTCCGCCCAGTGTTGGAGATGGTGGACCTGGAGGAGCGCTGTCCTCCCACATCCGGGAAACTGACAATGATGGTCACGTGCCTCGACCTGTCGACATAGCCAACCAGGCACTTTCCTCTGCTTCCGACCGACACCTACGACGCGGTGGTCTTGTGACAGTGCGATTTCGACGTCGGCGTCGCAAGCGAGCATTGGAGCCGTCTCGTTGGCGACGACTGGGCCCATGCCCAGCTCGGAAACCTCATCGCCTTCTGGTTCGGTCAACGCTGCGAGGTCGGCATGGACCGTCAGGACCGGCACCGGGGCGTTCCCGCCCTCGGTAGCGCACACTTCGACCAGGGCGTCGGCCATCCGCTTGTTCCAATCGTCGTAGGTCTCAGTTTCGGGATTCTTCGGTGTCTTCTTGGCCCCTTCGACCAGTCGGTCTTCCACTAGTTGCGCATCCATCCCGGTGAGCTCACCGGCCATCCGCGTCTTCCGGTGCTGAAGGTCCCATTGGGTCGAGAACCACTCGGCCTCACGCTCCATCTGTGACTCTTCAGCGGTCAGCCCCTTGCGACGAGATGCCGATCGGGCAATCGCGGCCAGGTCACCACCCAACGCATCCTCGATGAGCTCGAGTTCGGTTTCTGGCGTAGCCACCTCGGCCAAGAGCTCCACAGCATCGAGAGAGAGCTCGCCGGCGGCGAATCTCTTGGAGAGCTCGGGCAGGGAGTCCAGCCGATGGGAGAGTCGCGTCAAGTGACGGCCAAAGCCGGCCTCGATGCCGAAACGGGCCGTCAGCCATTGCACGACATTGGGAGCACCGTCGGCTAGCCACCCCTGCGCCCGGTCCGCCTCGACCAGCAGCTCGCAGAACTCGGCCAGTGCAGCATTGAGACGCCCAGCGACCCTGGCCATCCTCTCCCCGGCTGGACCTTGAGAAGCATCAATCCAGCTCATGGGACCAAGTCAACATCGGGGGTGTGACAGATTCGCCTTCTACGGGGCCAGATCGGACAATATTTCAGAAACCTCTGACGCGCTGACTCGTGTGAACCGGCTGCCTATGGGAAGAGCGAGCATCGACATCGTGATCCTCCTCGCCGCCGGATACTTCACGTGGGTGTTGATCACGGCGTTGAGGACTAACACGACGATCAACGCAGTCAGGGTGTAACGCCCAGGTCCATAGCACGCCCATTTGGGGATGTCACCCAACCAACCTGATCCAGGACCAGTCCACGTGGGATCACTCAGATCCGGTACAGAAACGCTCCGACTGTCGACTGCTTGATATCGGCGCACCTCCTTCGGGCAACGCAGCCGTATCCTCGCTCGATGAGCTCATTCGATGCCCAGCCCAACGGTGGGTTTCATCGTGGTGACAGAGTCCGCGCATTGACGGGGAACCTCGCGTGCAGAGTCGGCGCAGTAGTTGAGATTCGCAGCGGAGTCGTGATCGTGGAGTACGACGTGTTCGGCAAGCCTGCACCGGTCGAACACGACTCGAGCGAAATCGAGAGGGTTGCCAACCCTCCACTGGAGTGAGCGACAACCAGGTCATTCGAAGTGCTCGGCCAGCCTCTCGAGCTGATCCTTGAACGTCTTGCGGGCCAGCATGGGGTAGAGCCACCTCGCCAAGCCGGGGGGTCTCCGAAATCCGGCGACCGTCGTCTGCCGGACCGTCGAGCCCTCGCCGTCGGGTACCACCTCCAGCCGAACCTCCCGTTCCTGGAAGCGATCGCCGACCTTCCAGGTGATCGCGCCCTCACCCATCTCGACCACTTCCACATCGACGTCGGACTCGAGTGTCCGCCCACCGGTCTCGACGGTCTGATGGAATCGGAACCGCGACCCAACGTCGACCCCTTCGCCCGCTGTCTGCTCGACATCGGAGACGTTGTGGCACCAGATCGGGTCGTTGCGTGTGTCCGCGACGAACTCGAACACCTCTTCAGGAGGAGCAGCGACCGCGAAGGACATGGTCACCGGTCGGACGAGGTGGCTCATGATTCAGGAGAAGGTAGCCAGAGATGGTGGTCCGACGAGTCGGTCCGGCTCGACTCTCACGCCTCGGCCAGGACTTTCTCCATGACCGAGTCGTCGATGTCGTAGTTGGCGAAGACGGCCTGCACATCCTCGAGCTCGTCGAGGGCATCGATCAGACGCAACAGTCTCCTGGCCTCGCTCTCCTCCACCGGCACCAGGTTGGTGGGGAGCTGGGTCACATCGGCAGACTCGATCTCGACACCACCGTTGACCAGGGCC
>DASWKK010000060.1:0-10726 GCA_036396655.1 Acidimicrobiia bacterium | reverse complement strand
CAAGGTTCTCAGGGAAGGAGCGACGCCTGCCCCTTCGGAAGAGATCGAGGCGGCCGCCCTCCAGTTCGTGCGCAAGATCTCCGGTTTCAGCAAGCCGGCGCATCACAATGAGGACGTCTTCAACCAAGCGGTGCTCGAGATCAGTTCTGCCTCACAACGTCTGCTCGACTCGCTGGAGATCCGGGGCGCCAAGGCTTCCTAGTGGTCAAGGCAGGGCCTCACGCCAGACCGGCGGGGACCCGGCTGGGCGCCATCACGCTGTCGGCCAACCCGTATTCGACGGCCTGATCTGCGGTCAGCCAGCGGTCACGGTCGGTGTCGAGAGCAATGGTCTCCTCGGTCTGTCCGGTGTGTCGGGCGAGGATGGCGATCATCTCCTCTTTCTGCCGCACTATCTCCTTGGCGTGGATCGCGATGTCCGAAGCCTGGCCTTCGAGGCCCCCGGTGAGATGGGGTTGGTGGATGAGGACCCTGGCGTGGGGCAGGGCGAACCTCTTGCCCGGAGCGCCCGCGGCGAGAAGAACCGCCGCAGCCGATGCCGCCAACCCGATGCAGGTGGTCATCACCTCCGGCTTGACATGCTGCATCGTGTCGTAGATGGCCATCATCGACGACATCTCCCCGCCGGGCGAGTTGATGTACAACGAGACGTCCTTGTCGGGATCCTCGCTCTCGAGATGGATCAGCTGGGCAACGATCAGGTTCGCCACTTCGGCGTCGACGGCCCTTCCCAGGAAGACTACCCGGTGCCCGAGAAGCCGGGAGTAGATGTCATAGGCGCGCTCTCCCCGGCTTGTCTGTTCGATGACGGTTGGTATCAGCATCTCGATCCCCTTTCACGCAACTGGTCGGTTGCACATAACCCTACACCACGCGCAACTGCTAAGTTGCACACATGCATGGCGACCCGTCCGACAACGTATCGGTCGAACGTTCCATCACACTCCCCGCCGAACCGGATACGGTCTGGGAGCACCTCACCAACGGGAGCCTTGTCGGCGACTGGATGGAGGGCGAGGTCTCGATCACTCCCCGTCCCGGAAGCCCGATAACCATGACGCCGGAAGAGGGCCCGGTGGTATGGGGCACCGTCGAGGAGGTGATCCCCGGCCGCCGGATCCAATGGAGTTGGCGCACTGATGACGGGCTCCCAACTCAGGTCGAGTTCGAGCTCGCCCCGGTAGAGGAGGGGACCACCCTCACCGTCAAGGAGACGCTGCTCCCTTGGACCACAACCGGCCTGCCCCCCCGGTGGATAGACCGAACCTCTCCGAGTGCCTGCCTGACCGCAGCGGCCTGATGGTTCCAAGCGAGGTATTTGCCGCCCTGGCCGACCCGACACGTCTCGAGGTCCTGACCAGGCTGGCCTCCGGAGGGCCGGCAACCGCCACCGAGTTGTCCGCCTCGATGCCGATCACCCGACAGGCGGTCGCCAAGCATCTCGTCGCTCTCGACGCCGCCGGCCTGGTCGAACGCCATCCAGCGGGACGAGAAGTTCGCTACACCTTCGATCCGGGACCACTCGGCGACTTGGTGAAGTGGGTCGAGAACGTCGGCGACACCTGGGACCGGCGACTCGAGCGTCTCGGCCGCACCTTCGGCTAGGGGTGGCCGGGATGGAGAGCTCTACCCGAGGAGGAGGGTCCCCAACCCGAGCCGGTCGGCGTTGACCAGGGCAAGATGGGCGGCGGCGACATCCTGGGCAGCGACGCCAACGCTCTTGAACACCGTGACGTCCTCTCCGATCTCAGGGCTGGTTCCGGCCAGCATCTCTCTCAGGGAGGTGTTCGGCGCTCGTCCCGCCTGAATCAGATCCCCTGCTTCCGCTGCCGCAGCTTCGATGTCGTCGACCACGACGTACGCCCGCTCCAACAACTCAGCGGGGAGCTCGACCATCTCCGGCGTGAAGGCGCCTATCGCATTCACGTGGACCGATTCTCTCACCACCGACTCGCTGAACAGCGGCTGTCTCGAAGGCGTCGCACATGCGATCACGTCTGCTTCGGCCACAGCCTCATTGGGGTCGGCAACGGGCTCACCCCCCACCATCTCGGCAAAGAGCCGCGCATTTGCCCGGTCACGCGACCAGACAAGGACCCGATCGATCGACCGCACTGCCCGAACCGCCGAAACCTGGTCGAAGGCCATCGCCCCCGCGCCGAGCATGGCCATCGTGGAGACGTTCCGGGGGGCGAGCATCGCAGTAGCGAGGCCGACGACAGCACCCGTGCGGATCGCGGTCAGCGTCGGGCCGTGAACCATTCCGAGAGGCGCTCCGTCCGGACCGAACACGACCACCAGACCGGCGGGGTTGCCGGGCACGGTGGAGACCACCTTCACCGCGATGACGTCATCGAGTCGTCCCGGCATGACCAAGGAGCCGCCGACCATCGATCGCAGCGGGGCTTCCCACTCTCCGGAGAAGGCGTGCTCCATCTCCCTTATCGCATCCAGCATCGGCAGGGCTTGACGGGTCTCCGCCGAGTTGAGGTATCTCATCAGGCCAGGACGTTCTTGACGGCCAGGTCGATCGGCTGTCGATCGACCGAGAGAAAGCTCATCGGGACATCGGTGTCGAACTCCATCGACGTGCCGGTGACTGCCTGAGCGAGCATCGAGCCCACTGCGGGTGCCAGCTTGAAGCCATGCCCGGAGAAGCCATTGGCCACCCAGAACCCTTCGACCTCCGTCGGCCCGACCACCGGATGGACGTCTTCCCGGTTGACGGTGTAGAGCCCCGCCACACCGGTCACGGCCCCTCTCGCTTCGAGGGCTGGCACCCGATGATGGAACGCAGCGAGCTTCATCTCGGTGAAGTCGGTATCCGGCACTCTCTTGAAGTCGTCGGGGTCGTCGACCGCCTCCTTCTCGTCCTCGGCGAGGACCGAGCCGACCAGGATTTGCTGACCGCCCGATTGGGGACGGAAGTAGATGCCGGTGGACAGATCGGCGGCAACGGGGAGCGGGCCGAGATCGGCGGGCCATGAGCGGTAGACCGTTTGAACCCGGGTTGGGGTGAGAGTCCAGCGGAGATCGGCACCTGCCATGGCATTGAGCTGATTGCACCACGGCCCTGATGCGTTGATCACCAGCCCGGCGGAGATCTCGGATCCGTCGGCGAGCCGGACACCGGTCACCCGGGCGCCTTCTCGGAGCACACCGACCACCTGCGTGTTGAACTCGACGCTGCCTCCGAGCCGGGTCACGGCTTCGATCAGGTCCTGGTTGGCTCCAACCGGGTCGGCGTATCCGCCAAGGTTCTCGAAAAGGAACGCCTCGCCGGGCACACACACATGCTCCGTCTCGCCGGTCATGTCAAAGGGGGCGCCACAGGTCGACAACGAAGGAAACAACTCGCTCAACCGATCCGGCCCAATGGCCTCGGCTTTCACACCCTGGCCGATCAACTTGTCGGCATCGGCCCCGACCTGGTCCTCGGAGTCGCCCATCATCCAGAGGACCCCTATTCGCTCCAGCCCCGAACGCGGGTTGTCGAGACCGGTGAACGCCGACCAGTTCCCGTACGCCTCCTGACCGTGATAGGCCAGCCGCACCACTTCGGGGTAGGTGTAGCGACAGCGACAAATCGACGAAGAGGCGCCCGTGGAGCCTTCGGCAGGTCCGGCTCCCTTGTCGACAGCGACGACGTCGTCAACCCCGTGACGCGCCAGCTGGAAGGCGATCGAAGACCCGATGATGCCCGAACCGACGACGACCACGTCAGCGGTCCGGTTCATGCAACGCTCACCCGGTAGTCGCCAGCGTCTTCGTCCCAGGTCAACTCGATGACGCCCCGGGTGGCCGCCGCCTTGCAGAACTGGAGAAACCCCGCATAACCGAACTTCTTCTCCGAGAAGGCGGGGTCCTTCTTCCGAAGTTGGTTCTTCAGGCCCGACAAGTACACCGCGGCGCCTTTCTTGGACAGGTCGGCGACCACCGAAGCGAGGAGAGCGAACACCTCGCTCTCGCCCGAGCCCGCAGCAGAGAACTGAACCACCGGGTCGCCACGACCCGGTCCTTCGGAAAGCTCGATGACCCCCTGCGACTCGAGATGGTTGAGCAGCTCGCCAAAACCCCGGAACCCGTAATCGGCTTCGCTGAAGGTCGAGTCCTTGCGGAGCAGCGCTCGCTTGAGGGATGAGGCGATGACTTCGCTACCACTCGACCTCTGCAAGCCGGCCAGGGTGGTCGTGATCAGCGATGCCAGCTCAGGGGTGGTGGTGTCATCCTGCTCGTCGTCGCCTTGGTCCGTATCGGTCACCGACTCGGCGACACGACCCGGCTCAACGCCGTCGAGGTTCTCGTAGAAGAGGAACTCGTCACAGGCCGGAGGCAACAAGGCCGAAGTCGATGCCTTGACCCCGACGCCGATCACCTTCTTGTTCAGTTCCCGCAGCTTGTGAACCAGAGGCGTGAAGTCGGAGTCTCCCGAGCAGATCACAAAGGTGGTGACGTAGTCGCGCTCGAAGGCGACCTCGATCGCGTCAACCGCCATCTTGATGTCGGCGGCGTTCTTGCGGCTGGCGCCCATCCGCTGCGGGATCTCGATCAGCTCGATGTGGGCCCGGGTGAGCTTCTGACGTGCGTCGGAGAACATGCCCCAGTCGGCATATGCCTTGCGAGTGACGACCCGGCCGCGTTCGGCGAGGGCATTGCCGATCGGTTCGAAGTCGAACTCCATTCCGCCCAAGGCTTCTCGTACTCCGATGGCCAGGTTCTCGAAGTCGACAAAGAGGGCAATGCGTTCTTCTTCCATCACCGAATCGTAGGCGTCTACAAGGGGAGCTCCCGTGGGCAGGGTTGCCACGGCTCGCGTACCTTTGATCCCCGCATCGAAAGAAGGGGACTGGTGGCCACTCACAGCGAACTCCGGGTGCACGGTGTGTCCGGCACCCACCCGCGGGACATGCTCTATACCGACCCGACGCCGCGCGACCCGCTCGGTCCGGGGGAGCGTCGTTACACCGAGGTCCATCAATCGGCGCCGCTGGACCCCGACTATGAAACCCAGGCCTTCCACTGGGGTGGTCTGACCGCGGGCAGCAGGCTCACCGCCTTCTGGATCCTGCTTGCCCCCTTCGCCTTCGCCAATGTCGCTGGGTGGATGAGCTGGGACCGACGCAACCGGTTTGGCCACTCCGCGGTCCGGCTTGCCGGTCTCGGTCTCACCGCCATGCTCCTCAGCCAGGCCTTCACCGCGTTGGTGCTCCTGCCTTACCTGTGGGTGGATCGGCTGGGCGAAGTGCGGATACTTTGCTGTGCGATCGAGGTCGGGAGTGGACTCCGCAAGGGAGTCATGCTCGGATTGGTCGTGCTTGTCAGCGCCCTTTTCCTGGTCCTGGTGTTGAAGGCCTCGACCCAATCACATTTCGCACCGCTCAAAACCGGGGCCCAGGCGCGTTTGTTGGCCTGGCCCACTGTCGATTCGATGCTGCCAAATCCGCCCGAAGAGGACCTGATCCCACTCGATGAGGAGCCAGAGTCTTTCGATGACCCGGCTGGTGCCGCGATCACCAGCCCGCGTTTGTGGCGGCCGGACAGCATCCTGCACCGATTGCGGCGTCTCCACGTCGGCGTGGGTTTGGGAATCGTCGCGCTGGGAGTGGCGGCGTGGACCGACACGACCTGGGCTTTGATCGTTTCGGGCGGCTTGCTCTCGATCATCGTCCTGATTACTGCCCTCACCGCCTTCGCTCCTCAGAATCGCGTAGTCACCTGGGCGACGGCTCTCGCTCCTCTCGCCGGGCTCGCGGTCCTGATCGCTTCGTTGATCACGATCTTCACCAGCGAGATCACCGCCTGGCAGGCACCCTCGACGCATACAGTCACCTTCATCACGACCCTGGTCCTGGGTGTGTTCGTGTTGTTGTCATTGACCTCGGGTTGGGTAGCCGTCGGCGCTCTCGTCATCGCAACGCTGGTCGGTGGCATCCTCGGGATCGCGGTGGGCATCGTGGTCGAGTCGATGCTGGGCCTCGATGTGCTGGAGGCGAACGGGGCGGCCTGGGTGGCGATCGCAATGCTCTTTCTCCTCTGGCTGTTACTGACAGTGGCGCTGATCCTCAGCTGGTGGCCGGCGGAGCACACGTCAGGTGACGTGTGGGAGGTCTTGCTGCGCCGGGTCGTCCTCAAGGCCAGTTGGTTGTTTCGAGCGGCAGCGATCTACGGGTTGATCGCCGGCGGAGTGGCCTCGGTCATCGTATGGCGGGCCGGCTTCTGGGAACCGGACAAGTTGGGCGTCCCCGAACCGGGAGGCCTCGCCTATGGCATTGCCATTGCTATGGGTGTGATGCTGGTGATCCTCGTCTTGGCCCGGGTGGGGACTCACTTCGGCTGGATGCTGGCTCCGTTGGTCCTCTTGGGTGCAGCCCTGATCGTTTTCGCCGCAAGCAAGGACTTCTTCGCCGTTGAGTTCCTCAAGGTCCAGATCACGCTCAAAGACAACCTGGTCGACATTGCAGTGGCGGTGGCGATCGTGGTCCCTGGTGCGTTTATGCTGCGCAGCATCTGGACCGGCGCCGGGAGCACCAAGGCAGGTCGGGACAAACGGAGAAGTGTGGGGATCCTCTGGGACCTGGGCTCATTCTGGCCGCGTTGGTTCCACCCGCTCGCTCCACCGGCATATGGACCGATGGCGGTCACCGAGTTGCGCAAGGAACTGCAGAGCCATTCGAGAAAAGTGCTCGCCGCCCACTCGCAAGGCTCCTTGATCAGCGCCCTGGCATTGATCTACACCGCAGACGACAAACGACCCGACCGGTTGCTCACCTACGGGTCCCAACTGGGCAACCTCTACCACCAGATGTTCCCCGATGTCGGGATCGGAGGCGAGGACGGTCTGGTGGAGAGAGTCTGCACCCGGTATCCCGATCGGTGGGTCAACCTCTACCGGGAGACCGACCCCATCGGCGGTCACTATGTCGAGAGTCTCGGTCGTTTCAACCTGGTGGTGGACGAGGGCACCGGTCACTCGCGATACGAGCCGACACTGAGGTACCGCCAGGCCCGTAGCGGCGAATTGCCCGGCCCCAGCGCCGAGGACTCTTCTTCCAGTGGACCCGATACGCCCACGTAGCTCACGGGACTCCCTGATCAATGGCCGGGCTACTCGTCGCTGTGGACCAGGTCGGGGGCGAACTGTGCCAGCGACATCCACCTGGCGGCGGCGATCTCGTCGGCGCTGGCCCGTCGCCTCAAGCTGAGGCCTGCTGACGGAAGTCGACGACCAACTCGAGACCGAGCGCGTCGGCGGCGCGATGCAGTGTGTCGAGGCTCGGCGTCACGCCCCCGGCTTCGAGGCGGGCGATGGTCGGCTGCGTGGTGCCCATCCTCACAGCGAGCTGACTCTGAGTCAGTCCGAGACGTTCCCTTTCGGCTCTGACTCTTGATCCGAGTTGAAATGCATCCTTGGCCTCCTGGTAGCCGCGACGACGAGCTGCGTTATCACCCCGTCTGCTCTTCAGTTCAGTCCAGTTGGCTCTCTCATTCATGTTTCGTCCTCCACGGTGTGCCCTTTTGCGATGCACTTCTCCATCGCTCGCACCGCTCGGTCTATGTCGGACCGTTCTCTCTGTCGCTGCTTCCGAAACACCGTCAAGAGGATGATCCTCCTGCCAGTGGCGATGTAGTAGGTGATCCGGACCGCATCTCCTTGCATGCCGAGATAGAACCGCAGTTCTCGTAGCTTCCCCTGTAGCTGTCTGGTGTAGGGCTCGGCGAGCTGCGCTCCACGGTCGGCGAGCAGATCGATGTAGAACTCGACCCGGCCAAACTGATCGTCCGGGAGTCCTTCGAGCCACCCAACAACCTCAGGTTCCAGTTCGACGGAACCCCATGCCACACCGATAGACTGCCATACCACAGATGGTATATCAAGCCTTCTTGAGTATTGGCTCTCCTTGATCGCATGTTTCCTTACAACCGGATGGTGTCTCCCGGCGTGTAATGGGTGTGGACGACGCTGCGATCTACTCTAAGTACCAGCAGGAACTGGTCCGGTTTGCAACGATGATGGTCGGTCCCGCCGAGGCCGAGGATGTTGTCTCGACGGTCCTGCTTCGTGTCCTGCGGCGCCGGTCTCTGACGGACCTGGATGACCCTCGGTCCTACTTGTTCCAGGCGGTGGTCAACGAGTCGAATTCGGTGTGGCGGCGCCGAAGACGGGTCGACTGGCTCCCTGTAGGGACGGTCCTCCCTGTCGACGTGTATCCCGAGGTGGTCGATGCGGTGGACGGCCTTCCGCCCCGTCAGAAGGCAGTGGTCTACCTGACGTATTGGCGGGACCTGCCGTTAGCCGAGACGGCTCAGCTGCTCGGGTGCAGCGTCGGTGCTGTCAAGAGATACCTGTACCTGGCGCGGAGACGTTTGAGAGGAGTGCTCGGTGAGAACTGATATCACCCCGGACGAGGCGACGAGGTTGCGGCGAACGCTGCGGTTCATGGAGTCGATGGCTCCCTCAACCAATGGCGAACTTGACCTCCCGATCGTCGATCATCGTTTCCCAGGGAGGAAGAGAGCGATCCTCGCGTTCGGCACAGGTCTCGTGCTGGTCTTGGTCGCTCTACTTCCGGTGCTGGTTTTGAGCCGGGATGCGCCCACGGATCTGTCATTGCCTACCGGGGACTCCGTCGCTCCGGTGACATCGACGAGGTTGGACGATGGAGCCACATCGACATCGAGCGCCGATGGCAGCGAGAATCCGTCAGTGATCGAGGTTTTGGAGCGCGGCGATCTGACCCTGACCCTCCGTGGTGATCCGTCCAATCCATGCCTCGAGGTTCTCTCCGAGAATGGTACGGCTGGTGGGTGCGGTGCCGATCTCGACGCTCCCCTCCGTATCGGCGTGGGGTCGATCGGCGACGCCTCGTTTGTCGATGGTTGGGCTCCCGAAGGTGCCGTGCGTGTGGTGGTGACACTCGCCGACGGCGCCGAGGTCGAAGCCGCCGAGCTGGCCGCCGTGGACGGTTATCAGGTTCGGTTCTTCTTCGAGCTGCTCCCAGCATCAGGTGGCACCGAACCAGAATTGCCAATCACTGCTGTCGCGTTCGATCTGACCGGAAGCCTCCTGGCCGAATACACCCTGGAGGACACCACCGAGGTCTCTCAGACCCAGCCCGGCCGCGGCCCCGTAGGCGATGCCGAACTGCCATCCGACGTCGAACCAGGAACCGTGGTAGAGCTGGCATACATCGACCTCCCCGACCTTGAACGAATCAGCCTCTACCAGGCCGACGAGAGAGCCGGCGAAGGCGAGATACTCACCTGCCTCTACCTCCTACCCGAAGGAGGTGGCGTGTGTGGGGACGACCCGCTGACCGAACTTCTGGGGCAGTGGGACGCCTTCCCCTATGGTCTGACCCTCGGGGCATCCTGTGACCCAGCCGTGACCAACGTCGCCGTATTCGGTCTACCCGATGACACTGATCTAGTCGTTTTCGTTCCACCGGACGGGCATGGGGTCTCCGTAGCACCAACAGATGGGATTGCCCTGGCAGGCTGGGCCGGGGACGGGCAGCCGACGAGCATCGCACTCATCGGTGCAGATACCTCTCATCGCTACGACGTGTTTCCGAGCGACGAGTCAGGAGCCTGCAGTTACAGCGACCAGGGTCCCGGCTGACCAACCCACCGATCCGGGCCTCACACGCGCTGGCTGAGAGCATGGATGCTCGTTACGGTGACGCCCAGGTGCGCCCAAAGCCGAATCCGACAAAGTCCTAGACTTGGATCAGAGGTGCAAAAAGGCCACCTGAACAGGGACTTTACAAGTTCACGCCCTCGTAGCTCAGGGGATAGAGCACCGGTTTCCTAAACCGGGTGTCGGAGGTTCGAGTCCTCCCGAGGGCGCCGATCTCAGACGGACAAGGGAGGGGCAAAAAGGGCCACTCGAGCCGATTTCCGACGCCACTCAGAGCCGGTCGCAAGGCCCTGACCAGGGTTTCTTTTTGCGGAACAGCGTCGAGCCTGCCGACGAGATCCTCGGCGTCGGATGAGAACATTTGCCCATAAAATGTCCATGGTCACTCCTCGGGTGACTCGGACTCTTGCGGCCGGTGCCAGTCGAGGAAGTCGTCGGCAGCGCGTCGGGCCTCGGCTTTGATCTTGTCGGTGGGTTCATGACAGCCTCGCATGCCCAGAGGGGGAAGTCGTCTGATTACGGTCCGGTGAACGCGCGGCGCGCCTCAAGGGAGAGCAACGAGATGAGACCACTTCGATACTCGATCAACGTCACGCTCGACGGCTGCTGCCATCACGAGGCAGGGCTCCCCCCGGACGAGGAGTCGATGCGCTACTGGACCGCTGAGATGGAACGAGCCGATGCCCTGCTACTCGGCCGGGTGACCTACGAGATGATGGAGTCGGCGTGGCGGCAGCCCGCCACGGGCACGTGGCCTGACTGGATGGATGAGTGGGAGATCCCGTTCGCCGAGACCATCGACCGGGCGAAGAAGTACGTCGTGTCGAGCACGCTGAGCGGGGTCGATTGGAATGCCGAGCTGGTGCAAGGCGACGTGGGGCAAGCGGTTCAGCGGCTCAAGCAGGAGCCAGGCGAGGGCCTGTTCGTGGGTGGCGTGACGCTCCCTCTGGCGTTGGCAGATCTGGGACTGATCGACGAGTACGAGTTCCTTGTGCAGCCGGTCCTTGCCGGACACGGGCCGACGTTGCTCGCCGGTCTGCGCGAGCGCATCCAGCTCGAGCTCGTGGATCGCCATGAGTTCCGGTCGGG
>DASWKK010000059.1:0-4769 GCA_036396655.1 Acidimicrobiia bacterium | reverse complement strand
GCGAAGTCGAGGATGTAGCCCTTGAACGGGTGTTGGCGCCTGAACCGGACACCAAATCTGTCGCGGCGTAGCTCCCACCAAAGACGGGTCTCTGCGTGGTTCATGGCCTTGCGGTTCTCACGCGCATAGGGAACGAGGGATCGTTGGCTTCTCATGGGTTCACGATCGGTGACAACAGTGACACTTTCCATGTGGCTCGCTCCAACCCCCTTACCTGCGAGCCTTCGGCTCGCAGGGACCTTTCCCCCACTGCGTGGGGGAACAGTTCGTGCGGCCCTCTTCTGTTCCCCCGCTGTGCGGGGGAAAGGTCCCTGCCGGTGGAGCGAAGCGAAGCCGGGAGGTAAGGGGGCTACTCGAAGCCCTGGGCTACCAGGTCGCCGATCTTCGAACCTCGCCCGTGGAAGAAGTGGTCACCCGGGGTCAGAACCAGGTCGATCGTCTGCTTCTCGGCATAGTCACGGATCGCCTCGACATCGACTACCTGGTCCCGGGTCCCAACCACTATTCGCTTGGGCCCGGGGGGCAGGGCGTCGGGTAGGCCCTCGCTGGCCGGGGCGATCCCCGAATAGGGCAGCGACTCGCTCTGCTCACCCAGCCATCGCAGAGCAGTGGCCGCACCAAATGACCAGCCGGATAGATGAACGGGGAGACCGGTGGTTGTCGCCGCTTCGACCGCCGCGGCGACATCGAATTTCTCGGCGTCGCCGTGATTGTGGTTGCCGGTGCTGTTGCCGGTTCCCCGGAAGTTGAACCTGAGGACCGAGAACCCTCGATCGACCAGGCGGGTGGTCACCCCGATCATGAGCGGGGCCATCATCGAACCGCCCTGAATGGGATGTGGATGACAGAAGACGACGACACCGGTTGGCTCGTCGGGGGAATCCCAGCGAGCTTCCAGCGTTTCACCATCAGAGGTGTCGAGGTTGATTCGCTCGATCAAATGAACTCGATCACATGAACTTGATCAGGAACCAGACAGCTGCCGCGGCCACGATGACAAAGGCAAGCGCGGCCGACGCAATCAGTAACCAGCGAGTAGGCATGGTTCGGGGAGGGTACCCCTGGGTACAACTAGGCTCCGGCCAGAAGTTCCATTCGAAAGGCAGAGGTTGTACGACATCGTCATAGTCGGAGGCGGGCCGGGCGGTTACGCCTCGGCTCTCTACGCCCACAATTTCGGGCTGTCCGTCGCATTGGTCGACGACGAGCGTCCGGGAGGCACCTGTCTCATCCGGGGCTGCATCCCTGCCAAGCAGTGGCTGCACGTGGCCGAGGTGTTCAGCACGGTGTCCCATGCTGCCGAGTTCGGTGTGATCACCGAGCAGCCGAGTCTCGACTGGGCGGCGGCGCTCGCCCGGAAGAACCAGACCGTGGAGGGCCTGGTCAGGGGTCTGGGCGGTCTCTTGAAGAAGAAAGGCGTCGAGGTCATCACCGGGTATGGCCGTCTCGCCGGCCCGGGCAAGGTGGAGGTCGAGACCGACCAAGGCAAACAAGTCGTTGATGGTGAGGCAGTGATTCTTGCCACCGGATCCCATGCCCGCACCATTCCGGGTTACGAGCTCGACGGGGCGAAGATCGTGAGCTCCGATCACGCCCTCGATTGGCCGGAAAGACCGGATCGGGTGGCCATCATCGGCGGGGGCGTGATCGGATGTGAGTTTGCGTCGTTTCTGGTGGACGTCGGGAGCGAGGTCCACGTCTTCGAGGTCATGGATCAGATCATCCCTGGTTCCGACGCCGAAGCGGCCACGCAGTTACAGCGGCAGTTGCAGAAGCGGGGGGTCAAGTTCCATATCGGTGTCGACGTGAGCGCCCCCAAGGTCGGTGAGACGATCGTGGTCCCCTTCGGGGAGGAGAGCATCGAGGTAGACGTCGTGCTGGTCTCGGTGGGACGCGGCCCCAACACCGACGGGGTGGGTCTGGACACCGTGTCGGCCGAGGTCGATCGAGGGTTCGTCAAGGTCGACTTCGACACCATGCAAACCGCCCAGCCGGGTCTTTACGCCGTGGGGGACATCGTCGCCGGCACTCCTCAGCTGGCTCATGTCGGATTCGCCGAGGGCATCGCGGCCGTCACCCACATCGCGACGGGTCAGACCCGTCCAGTGAACTATCTGGCTATTCCCAGGGTCACCTACACCCATCCCGAGGTGGCGGAAGTCGGCCTGACCGAGAGCCAGGCGGCCGAGCAGGGGGTCGACATCGATGTAGCCAAGCATGCTTTCAACGGCATCGGGCGGGCCATCATCATTGGGGACAACCAGGGCTTCACCAAGGTGATCTCCGAGAAGGACGGGGCAATCGTCGGGGCCACCGTTGTTGGGCCACACGCAGGGGAACTGATCCACGAACTGATGTATTCGGTGGGGTGGGAGGCCTTGCCCGATGAGGCGGCCGCCTTCATCCACGCCCACCCGACCTTGTCCGAGGCAGTCGGCGAGACGCTTTTGTCCGCCGCCGGCCGCAGTCTTCACTGAGAGGAGCGATTTTGGCTACGACGGTTTCGATGCCCCAACTCGGGGAGACGGTGACAGAGGGGACCATCCTCCGTTGGGCAAAGCAGGTCGGCGACACCATCGCCGAAGACGAGGTCCTGGTCGAAATCTCCACGGACAAGGTCGACACTGAAGTCCCGTCTCCGGCCGCCGGAACGGTGCTCGAAATCCTGGTGAACGAAGGCGACACCGTCGAAGTCGGAACTGCTCTGGCCGTGATCGGCGAGGCAGGCGAGGAGTCACCTTCGGCGGACGCTGCGGAGTCGGAGCCGGCAGCTGCCGAATCCAAGCCAGAAGAGGAGTCATCCCCAGAGACCGATGAGGCCACAGCCGAGCCCATGGCTGGACAAGAGGCAGAAGAGACCTCGGCCACGGTCGAGGAGGCCGTTGCCGAGCCCACGGAAGATGAGGACAAGGGCGCGGCCGCCGATTTCGCCCAGGAGCCGGCGCCGGAGTCGGCCCTGGCCCCTGAGTCGGCCCCGGCCCGGCCGGCTCCGACTCAGGAGGCCGAAGTCGAAGCCTTCTTCGCCGAGCCCGATGAGACCGAGAAGAAGCCTCATCTCCTTTCACCGGTGGTCCGCCGGCTGATTCGTGAGAACGAGCTCGACGTCTCACAGCTCTCCGGGACTGGTGAGGGCGGTCGCATCACACGCAAGGACGTCGAGGCGTTCCTCGAGTCGGGCCCTCCCGCCACCGGCGTGCCCGAGACGGCCACGGAGGCCAAACCGGAGCCCGCTCCCGCCGCCGAGCCCCAGCCGATCGTCGAGCCCGCCCCTGTGGCCGAGCCTGCGCCGGCCGCGACACCCGCTCCAGCCGCCGCTGCTGCCACGTCGGACAGCGGCGAGGTAGAGCTCCCTCGGATACGGATCCGCACCGCCGAGAACATGGTGAAGGCCAAGCAGACCGCCGCCCACGTCTGGACTTCGGTCGAAGTGGACTTCGAGCGGGTGGAAAGGGTGCGGCAAACCCACAAGGAGCAGTTCAAGATCGAAGAGGGGTTCTCCCTCACCTATCTGCCGTTCATCGCTAGGGCTGTGATCGACGCGCTCCGCGAGTACCCGGTGGTCAACAGCTCCTTCTTTCTCGAAGAGAAGAAGGCGGTGTTCCACAAGAATGTGGATCTCGGCATCGCCGTCGATCTCAACCAGGGCGGCTTGGTGGTGCCCAGGATCCGCGATGCGGACGCGTTGCGTTTGGTCGGCATCGCCCGCTCGATCAAAGAGGTGGCGGACAAGGCCCGGAACGGCCAGGCGGGCGTTGACGACCTGACCGGATCCACTTTCACCATCACCAACCCGGGCCCGTTCGGGTCGTATCTCTCGGTCCCGATCATCAACGTGCCCAACGTGGCGATTCTCTCCACCGAGACGATCACCAAACGTGCGACGGTGGTCACGGCGGCCGACGGTCAGGACATGATCGCCATCAGGCACATCGGCTATCTCGGCCTCACCTGGGACCACCGGGCTTTCGACGGCTCGACCGCGGTGCTGTTCCTGCAACGGATCAAGCAGAACCTGGAGACCTGGGACTGGGACCAAGAGCTGGCATGACAAGTCATCCGAAGAGCCCCCCTCCCGGCTTCGCCGGACTCCCCCCTACGGGGGGAGAAGCGGCAGGACCGTTTTCCTTCCCCAGCGAGCGTAGCGAGCGTTGGGGGAGGTGGCCCGAAGGGCCGGAGGGGGTCTTGGCGTGACCCGACTGCTTCGCACCCGCTGGCTGGGACGTCTCCCGTACACCGAGGCCTGGGATCTGCAACGAGCGTTGCATGAGGGAAAGGTGGTGGGCAGGACGGAAGACGACTACCTGCTGCTGCTCGAGCACCCACCGGTGTTCACCATCGGCAGGAATGGCGACGCATCCAACCTGCTGGTCGATCGCGCCCGCCTCGACGCCGAGGTGCATCACGTCGACCGCGGCGGCGACATCACCTTCCACGGTCCCGGTCAGCTCGTCGGCTACCCGATCCTGGCCCTCGACGACCCCAAGCAGATAGTGCCCTACGTCCGGAAGCTGGAGCAGGCACTCATCGCCACCATGCACGACTTCGGTGTCGAGGCGTGGGCCGAACCGGGCTACACCGGAGTGTGGACCGGGAAGGGCAAAGTGGCCGCAATCGGCGTCCGGGTGGCGCGCCGGGTCACCATGCACGGTTTCGCCCTGAATCTCCACCCCGACATGGGTTACTTCGCCATGATGAACCCGTGTGGGATCAGCGACCGACCGGTCACCACACTCTCCGCATTGGTCGGGCGCCGGGTCACTCAGGAGGAG
>DASWKK010000058.1:0-12569 GCA_036396655.1 Acidimicrobiia bacterium | reverse complement strand
GATGGCCGCGTGGTGAAGGGGATCCGATTCCAGGAGCTGCGCGACGCCGGCGACCCGGTGGCCAGCGCCGCCCTCTACGAGGAGCAGGGAGCCGACGAGATCGTGCTGCTCGACGTCTCCGCCACCCCTGAGGGGCGTGGCCATGCCCTACAGACAGTACGAGCGGTCCGGGCCGAGCTGTCGATCCCGCTCACGGTCGGTGGTGGAGTGCGCAGCGCCGATGACGCGGCCGACCTGCTCCAGGCCGGAGCGGACAAAGTCGGCGTCAACACCGCAGCTGTCAGACGGCCCGGCCTGGTCGGAGAAATCGCCACTCGCTTCGGTGCCCAGTGCACGGTGCTCGCTGTCGATGCCGCCGCCACGGAGCGGGCCTGGGAAGTGGTGACAGAGAGCGGCTCGCGCCGCACAGGTCTCGACGTGGTCGAATGGTGCGAGAAGGCCACGACGGCCGGCGCCGGGGAGATTCTCCTCACCAGCTGGGATCGCGATGGAACCCGTGATGGCTACGACCTGGCGTTGATCGCGGCGGTCACAGACGCGGTGACGGTGCCGGTGATCGCCTCCGGCGGCGCCAATGAGGCCCTGCACCTGGTCGAAGCCCTCGAATCGGGAGCATCGGCCGCGCTGGTGGCTTCGATCCTGCACGATGGCGACACCACCGTGGGCGCGCTGAAGACAGCCCTGGCGCATGCCGGAATCGCGGTGAGGCCATGATCATCCCCTCCATCGACATCTCCGGAGGGCAAGCCGTTCAGTTGGTCGGCGGCGAGACGCTGGCGATCGAGGCCGGCGACCCCCTTCCGTTTCTGGAACGATTCTCAGTGGTGGGCGAGGTCGCCGTCATCGACATCGACGCCGCCCGGGGTGAGGGCAGCAACGCGGGTCTGATCGCCGAGATGTGCCGCCGGGGGCGGGTCAGGGTCGGTGGCGGCATCCGCAGCACAGCCGCCGCAATCGAATGGCTCGACACCGGGGCGGAGAAGGTCATCATCGGAACCGCAGCCTCACCCGAGCTCTTGTCGTCGCTTCCCTCCGAAAGGGTCGTCGTCGCTCTCGACTCTCGAGACGGTGAGGTTCTCAGTCACGGCTGGCGGCAGTCCACAGGGACCGCCCTCCTGAGTCGGTTGGAGGAGCTCAGGGATCTCTGCGGAGGCTTCCTCGTGACCTTCGTCGAGAGGGAGGGACGTCTTCAGGGAACGGACCTGAAGCGTGCCGGGGAGGTCGTCGAGGCAGCAGGCGTGGCCAGAGTCACCATCGCCGGCGGTGTGACCACGGCGGGAGAAGTGGCCTCCCTCGACGAGATGGGAGCCGACGCTCAGGTAGGCATGGCCCTGTACACCGGCGAGTTGCGGCTGGCAGAAGCCATCGGCGCCATGCTTCGGTCGGATCGCTCCGATGGGCTCTGGCCCACCGTCATCGTAGACGAAAGGGGGGCTGCCCTGGGTCTGGTCTACTCGGGAAACGAGAGCTTGGCCCGGGCCCTCGATGAGCGGAGGGGCGTCTACCAGAGTCGCTCCCGTGGCATGTGGGTCAAAGGCATGACGTCAGGAGCGACTCAAGAGTTGCTCGGCGTCGAGCTCGACTGCGACCGGGACGCCCTGCGCTTCACGGTGCGACAGCACGGGCCCGGCTTCTGTCACACCGGCACCCGCTCCTGCTGGGGCGCCGATCACGGGATTGGGAGACTGGAGCGCAGACTGTTGGAGATCGCCGCCTCGGACGACCCGGAGTCCAATACCCGCAAGCTCTGGCACGACCCTGATCTGCTGGCATCCAAGATTCGCGAAGAGGCCAATGAGCTCAGTGCCGCACACACCACCGACCAGGTGATCGAGGAAGCCGCCGACCTCCTCTATTTCCTTTTGGTGAAGACCTCGGCATCCGGGGTGTCGGTCGGGCAGGTGGAGACCGAGCTCGATCGCCGTGAGAGGCGTCTCACCCGTCGTCCGATGGAGTCGAAAGAGAAGTCAACGTGAGGCGATGGCTGCGGGAGCTGACCGAGCCGCCCACCGCTCGTCGTCGTCCCATCGAGCCCGGGATCCTCGCCGCCGCCGCCGAGATCGTGGAGGATGTGCGTGATCGGGGGGAATCAGCGCTTCGCTCCCACAGTGAGCGTCTCGGCGACCTATCCCCGGGCGATCCAATCGTGCTGGAACGCCCGGACCTCGACCGAGCGTTGGAGGCGGTCTCAGAGGAACAGCGTCAGCTGCTGGGGAGGGTGGCCGGGCGTATCAGCCATTTCGCCGCCGAGCAGAGAAGGACACTCGTCGACCTCGAGGTGAAAGTGACTGGTGGTCGGGCCGGTCACCGCTGGATCCCCGTCGCGACCGCCGGAGCCTATGCCCCTGGGGGGAGGCACCCGCTGCCCTCGTCGTTGCTGATGACGGTTATCCCGGCTCGGGTTGGCGGAGTCGACACGGTCTGGGCCGCGTCCCCCCGACCGACACCGGTCACCCTCGCCGCCGCCGCGACAGCCGGAGCCGACGGTTTGTTGGCCGTTGGCGGTGCCCAGGCAATCGCCGCCCTCGCTTTCGGAACGGTGTCGCCGGCATGCGACTTAATCGTCGGGCCGGGCAACTTATGGGTGACCGCGGCCAAGAAGCACCTCTACGGGGAGGTCGGGATCGACGGGCTGGCAGGCCCTAGTGAGATCCTGGTCATCGCCGACGACCAGGCGGACCCGATCCTCGTCGCGGCCGACCTGTTGGCGCAAGCCGAGCACGACACGGAGGCGATGCCGATTCTGATCACGACCAGCCAGCTCCTTCTCGAGCAGGTGGAAGACGCAATCACCGGCCAGCTCTCCGATCTTCCCACCTCGGCGACGGCGAGCGCGGCTCTCGAGAATGGCTTTGCCCTCGTCGTCGACTCGCTCGCCGATGCGGCTCGGGTCTCGGATCAGATCGCACCCGAGCACCTTGCTCTCCACGTCGAAGACCCTGACGATCTGGTCGGGTCGCTGGCCTCATATGGATCGGTCTTCGTCGGCAAAAGCAGCGCGGAGACATTTGCCGACTATGGGATGGGCCCAAACCACGTGCTGCCGACTGCAGGCGGGGCCCGATTCCAATCCGGGCTCTCGGTGCTCACCTTTCTCCGGTCCCCGACATGGTCCCGGGTCGATGACCCCACGAAGCTGGTCGAAGACACCATGCACCTTGCCCGGCTCGAAGGGCTGGAAGCTCATGCCAGGGCAGCGCAATACCGGCTCGGGCAATGATCGACCCGGCCCGGTCCCGGGCGCCCCATCCCATCTAATCTGACGGCAGATGACCACCACTCGGACTGACGGAACCGGCAGCGGCAGCATCATCCGGATAGTCATCGGACTGGTTATCCTGGTGATCGGTGTCACGGCTCTGCTCAGGGTCTTCAGCAGCGCCAGCATGGAAGAAGCCACCGACATCTACACCGGTGTGGCCGATTTGGCGCTCGATCTTCGCAATGGCCCGGTGGTGGTGACGGCGGGCGATACCGATGAGGTGCACGTCGAGAAGCGCTACACCACCGGACTATTCGGAGGGAGCACCAGCGCGGAGCAGAGAGACGACATCCTGACCTTGAGCCAGCGTTGCCCATTCATCTTCGGCTTCGGCTGCCGGAGCGAGCACCACATCTCGGTGCCTGTCGGCACCACCGTCACCGGCAGCACCACCAATGGCTCGATCACCATCGAGGGTCTGGAGGGGGTCGTCGACGTGACCACCAGCAACGGCGCCATCGAGCTCGACGGGGTTGCCTCCACCGTGTCGGCCCGCACTTCCAACGGAGCGATCACAGGGACAGGCCTGCTCTCGACAGACCTGGAGGTATCGACAAGCAACGGTCGGGTGAGGTTGGACTTCACCCGACCGCCGACATCGGTCGAGGTATCGACCAGCAACGGCGAGATCGAAGTGACCCTTCCCGACGACTCATCTCCCTATGCCGTGATCACGTCGACATCCAATGGCGTGGTCGACGTCGGGATCAGGACCGATCCCGATGCTGGCCAGACCATCGACCTGGGCACGTCGAATGGCGATATCACAGTGCGCTACCCGGGCTGAGGTTCACATGTTGCGGCGGTACTGGCCGCCGACCCGGTAGAGGGCGTTGCTCATCTGTCCCAGCGAGGCGACCTTGGCGGTCTCCATCAGTTGTGCGAATACGTTCTCGCCGGCGATCGCCGCCTCCTGAAGTGAGGCCAACGACTTCTCGGCTGCCTGGCGATTGCGCTCCTGGAAAGCTCGCACGTTGCTGATCTGACGGTCCTTCTCCGCGTCGGTGGACCGGATCAGCTCTTCGGGGACGACGAACGGTGAGCCGGTCTTCGAGATGAAGGTGTTGACACCGACCACCGGGTAGGCGCCAGACTCCTTCAGCTGCTCGTAATAGAGGGACTCTTCTTGGATCTTGGTCCGCTGATATTGCCGTTCCATGGCTCCCAGCACTCCCCCCCTGCTGTTGATTCGCTCGAACTCGGCGAGCACCGCCTCTTCCACCAGATCGGTCAGCTCCTGGACGATGAAGCTGCCCTGAAGGGGATTCTCGTTCTTGGAGAGGCCCAATTCCTGGTTGATGATCAGTTGGATGGCCAGGGCACGTCGCACCGACTCCTCGGTGGGAGTGGTGATCGCCTCGTCATAGGCATTGGTGTGAAGGCTGTTGGTGTTGTCGTAGATGGCGTAGAGCGCCTGAAGCGTGGTCCGGATGTCGTTGAAGCTGATCTCCTGGGCGTGAAGTGATCGGCCCGACGTCTGAACGTGGTACTTCAGCTTCTGGGACCGGTCGTTGCCCCCGTACTTGTGCCTGATCGCCTTGGCCCAGATCTTGCGTGCCACCCGCCCGATGACTGCGTACTCGGCGTCCACCCCGTTGGAGAAGAAGAAGGAGAGGTTGGGGGCGAAGTCGTCGATGTCCATCCCACGTGCCAGATAGTTCTCGATATAGGTGAATCCGTTGGCCAGCGTGAAGGCGAGTTGAGTGATCGGGTTGGCTCCCGCCTCGGCCATGTGATAGCCGCTGATCGACACCGAGTAGAAGTTCCTCACGTCATTGTCGACGAACCACTCCTGGATGTCTCCCATCATCCGCAACGCGAACTCGGTGGAGAAGATGCAGGTGTTCTGAGCCTGATCCTCCTTGAGGATGTCGGCCTGGACCGTGCCCCTGACCCGTGACACGGTCTCGGCTCGGATTTCTCCATAGACCTCGGCCGGCAGGACCTGGTCCCCGGTGACGCCGAGCAGGCGAAGACCAAGCCCGTCGCTGGCAGGAGGGAGATCACCCCAATACTGAGGCCGGGCCCCGTCGCCGAGGATCTCGTCGACTCTGGCCTCCACCTCCTCCCACAACCCGTTGTTGGAGATATAGGTCTCGCACGCCTGGTCGATGGCGGCATTCATGAAGAAGGCCAGGATCATCGGGGCCGGGCCGTTGATGGTCATCGATACCGAGGTGGCGGGGTCGGTCAGGTCGAAGCCCGAGTACAGCTTCTTGGCGTCGTCCAGAGTGGCGATCGACACGCCGGAGTTGCCCACCTTGCCATAGACGTCGGGGCGTTCGTGGGGATCCTCCCCGTACAGGGTCACCGAGTCGAAGGCCGTCGAAAGACGTATCGCCGGTTGGCCGGCAGCGAGGTAGTGGAATCGCCGGTTGGTCTGCTCGGGTGGGCCCTCACCCGCGAACATCCGGGCCGGGTCCTCCAGGGCACGCTTGAACGGGTAGACCCCGGCAGCGAAGGGAAACTCTCCGGGCACGTTTTCCTGGAGGAGCCATTGCAGACGATCCCCCCAGGACCGGTAGCGGGGAAGGGCGACCTTGGGGATCGGGGTGTGGCTGAGAGACTCCTGGCGAAGAGGAACTCTGACCTCTTTTCCTCGCACGAGGTAGATGAACTCAGCTCCCGAGTATTCGGCGATCATCGACTCCCAACGCTCGAGAAGACGGCGATTCTCGGGATCCAGTCTCTCGTAGGTCTCGGCCACCATCTCTGCCACTTCCACCCCGGTCTCACCTGCTCCTTGCAACCTGTAGAGCATGTCGGCGATATCGGACTGGGTGGCCGCCCACGAGTCGTAGTCGCGGATCTTTTCCGTGATCTCGGCGAGGTAACGGGTCCGCTCTGGCGGCACCACGTGTTGTTTCGCCTCGTCGCTGATGGGCAGGTCGAGGCTCGACTCCAGCTCGAGACCGTGCTCGGACAACGCAGCCACCAGCGCCTGGTAGAAGCGGTTGGTGCCCGGGTCGTTGAAATCGGAGGCGACCGTGAGATGAATGGGCAGGGACTCGTCGTCGGCCTCGAAGACCATCGCGTTTCGCTTGTACTGCTTGCGCACATCCCGCAATGCGTCGAGGGCGCCCTCTTTGTCCGCTTTGTTGATGGCTACCAGGTCGGCAAAGTCCAACATGTCGATCTTCTCAAGTTGTGTGGCCGCTCCGTACTCAGGAGTCATCACGTAGACGGATACGTCCGAGAAGTCGACGATCTCGGTGTCGGACTGGCCGATACCCGATGTCTCCAGGATGACCAGGTCGAACCCTGCGGCCCTCACCACGTTCAACGCATGAGGGATGTGAGGCGAGAGGGCGAGATTGGCCTGACGGGTGGCGATCGAACGCATGTAGGCCCGGGGATGGGGCAACGAGTTCATCCGTATCCGATCACCGAGAAGAGCGCCGCCGGAGCGCCGTTTCGAAGGGTCGACAGATATGACCGCAACCCTCAGGTCGTCGAAGTCCATCAGCAGTCGCCGGACCATCTCGTCGACCAGGCTCGACTTGCCCGAGCCTCCGGTCCCGGTCACCCCCACGATCGGTGTCGTAGTGCTCTTCGCCTTCCTCTCGACCCGCTCGAAGACGTCGGGGTATTTCTCGGCGTAGTTCTCGGCGGCCGAGATCAGCCTTGCAACCAGCCTCGTGTTCCCGGCTCCGAGCTCGTCGAGATCGAGGTCGTCGTCCAGCTCACCCGTGGCGAAATCGGACCGGGTCAGCATGTCGGCGACCATCCCCTGCAACCCCAACTCGCGCCCATCATCAGGCGAGTAGATCTTGGTGATGCCGTAATCCATGAGCTCCTGGCCTTCAGTCGGGAGGATGGTGCCTCCACCCCCACCGAACAGCCTGATGTGGGTTGCATCCCTCTCGACGAGAAGGTCCCGCAGGTACCGATAGAACTCCAAGTGACCACCCTGATAGGAGGTCACCGCAATCGCGTGAGCATCCTCCTCGATGGCGGTCTCAACAATGTCGAGCCCGGTTCGATTGTGCCCGAGATGTATGACTTCGGCACCTGAGGCCTGAAGGATGCGGCGAAAGATGTTGATCGAGGCGTCATGACCGTCGAACAGGGTGGTTGCGGTGACGAACCGGACCTTGTTGTGGAGACTTGGCCGCGAATTGGCGGACGCGTCCGTCATGCATCCCTTCCGATGGACTAACTCAAACTGTAACCCCGGTTTGGGCGAATTCCCCCTGTTCACTATCCGACGGAACGACTACATTGACCCGTGGGATGGCTTATTACTTAGGGCGTTTGCAGGGGCCAAAACTGGAGCCCACCGTCGTGACCGTGGAAATCGACGATGACAGGCTTCGTATCGTCGCGGGGAGACGGCACATGGGGTCGTGGCGATTGACAAACATGGACATCATGCGCACCTCGATCTACCGGTTTGCCTTTGAGATCGAGGGCGACAACTTCGAGTTCTTTCCCGACGACCCATCCGCATTCTCCGACGCCGCAGGAGCCGTAGTCGACCTCACTGGTCGTGAGGGAAGGTACGGGCTCAAGGCCCGAATTCAGGACGCCACCGGCTCCTGACGAGCCAACCATGCAGAGTGGACCGATGGTTCCCCGACTGCTGAAACGTGGAGTCGCCGCCGGGGCCGTCATCATCGGAGCCGAGGCCGTCTATGCAATGCTTCGACCTACCCCCCGGTTCGCCGAATTCGACCCGTCCGGGGCATTCGGAGAGCCACATCTCCCACCAATACGGGTAGCAGTGATCGGTGACTCCTCGGTGACTGCTCCGGGAGTGGCCGGCCCCGAGGAGATCTGGGTGTCCCGAGTGTGCAGCCGGTTGGCCGAGACCCGTCATGTGACATTGCAGTCGTACGCGGTCGGTGGGTCGAAGGCGGCCGATCTGATCGAGAGCCAGCTGGATCACACCCTGGCATTCGGCCCTGATCTGGTGCTCGTCTCGGTTGGTGCCAACGACGCGATCAGAGGCGTGAGCTTGGGAGCCTTCGAGAGCCAGCTCGACGAGCTCATCGCAGCCCTGGCCGACACGGGCGCATTGGTGATCATGAGCGGGGTAGGCGACCTGGGCACCATCCCGCGGCTCCACCCGCCGTTGCGCAACATGATGTCCAGACGCTCGGCGCGGTTCAATCGTGTACATGAGATAGTGGCGGCGAGGTACGGGGCGCATGTCATCGACCACCGCTCCGACAACCCTGATATCTGGTATCAGGATCGGAATCTGTGGTCGCCCGACCTGTTCCACGTCAGCGCGGCGGGGCACGAGCGCTGGGCAAATCTGACTTGGCGGACTATCGAGCCGCTCCTCGCCATGGCTCATGGACCGGGCTGAGGCGCTCGACCGGCTTCAAGGGGCACGTGTGGGCAGATTCGCCTCGGTCGTGCCCGACGGCCGCCCTCATGTGGTGGCGGTCACCTTCGCCGTGACAGACGACAGCGTGGTTCACATCATCGACCACAAGCCAAAGAAGACCCAAGACCTGCAGCGATTGAGAAACGTGGAGACAACACCCGAGGCTTGCCTCCTGGTGGACGGGTACGACGAAGACTGGTCGGCGCTGTGGTGGGTGAGAGTCGATGGCATGGCGAGTGTCGAAAGGGAGGGAGGTCGATGGGAGAGGGCACGCGCCGCCCTCGCCACCAAGTACCACCAGTACCGGGACGCTCCGCCGACCGGCCCAGCCATCTTCCTGTCGATGGACCGCGTCACGCACTGGGCGGGCAGCTGACCACTCCAGCCTCAGTGGCGAGCCAGCCGACACGAACGTCGTGAGGCTCGGTAGGCACTGTCTCGACCACCCGCGCGGCCGGTGCGATCCCGATGCTTTCGGCGTCGTGGCGGGCCTGGCTCAGAATCCTGTCGTAGTGCCCGGCACCGTTTCCGAGCCGGCCGCCTCCGAGGTCGAAGGCAAGGCCAGGGACAAGGAACACGTCGATCTCGTGGATCGGGATGATCGGCCCTGAGCCGACCGGTTGGTCCATGCCAAACGGATGAGTCTCCCTGGGCAACCCGGCGTCGCGGAAAGTGAGCGAACGATCCGGCTCGACCCGGGGCAACACCCAACGCCAACCCGGCAGACGCCCCATCAGCGGCTGAAGATCCACTTCACCCGTCATCGGCAAAAAGGCCGATATCGTGCCCGGCAGCCGTGGCGACAGCCACTGGAAGAGACCGTTGCCGATCTTCCCGCTCACATCCGACCCGACCGGGCCCTGGGAGCGCATGGAGACGCGAAGAGAAGCTTTGCCCATGTCGGACAAGGCTAAAGGGCGCTCACTAACGTCGCGGGATGCGTTGGCTGATCGACATCCCGAGAACTGCTCTAACTGTTGTCGCGGGCGTCGTCGCCACCATCGTCTCCGTCGCCGTGATCGTGGTGATCGCCGTCTTCAACAACACCTCGCCTGCTATCGAGCGCATCATTCGGGGCTGGTGCCGAATCTGGCTGATCACATCCGGGACCCGACTCGAAGTCGACGGTCGGGAGAACATCGACCCCGACCGGTCGTATGTGGTGGTGGCCAACCACCTGTCGGCATTCGACATCATGGCGTGTCTCCTCGCGGTGCCGCTTCCAATCCGGTTCCTCGCCAAGAAGGAGCTTTTCCGTATCCCGATATTCGCTCATGGGATGAGAACGGTGGGGATCATCGAAGTCGACCGCGAAGCCAGGGGTGCAGTACACGCTGAGGTCAACCGGCAGTCGAAGGAACTGATCGACAAAGGGCGGAGCCTGATCATCTACGCCGAAGGGACGCGTCCCCGCAATGGGGTCATGAAGCCGTTCAAGAAGGGTGCCTTCACCATGGCCATCTCTGCCCAGCTCCCCGTGCTCCCCCTGTCCTTGCACGGCTCCTACGAGGCGTGGCCACCGGGCCGGCGATTGATCCGGGGCGGCCGGATCAAGGTGGTCCTGGACAAGCCGATCGAAACGGAAGGCCTGAGCCATTCCGATACGGGTGACCTGCGCGACCAGGTCAGGGAGGTCATCTCGACCCGCGTGCTCGAGATGGGAGGCGCAGTGAGCGGGGTTTGAGATCTCGCCTCAACCCGGCAGCGCGCCACCTATGGTCATAGAGCGCGTGAAATGACAGACTGAGTGTGGATCGTCAACGATCCCAGCCCAGAGAGAGGCACCGTGATGGCCAATAAGGACAAAGGTGGTCGGAGCACCAAGAAGGCCGCCGCCAAGGACCTGAAGCAAAAGCGCCAATCGAAGAAGGAGAAGAAGGCCGCCGCAGAAAGCGCCAACCGGGCAATCCGTTGAGGGCCTCGCCGTTCCCCTGACAGGGGCGACGGGGACGGACATCAGTCGTAGACCCCGGCCAGGTAGGCCCTCCCTTCCGTCACCACACACAGGAACGCACCAACCGAGGTGACCAACTGGTAGCGATCAGCGTCGCTCTCCCCGGTCCACCAACGACCGCTGAGACGCCATGGCCCGCTCCAGGTGAGCACCGGCTCCCATCGAGTCGCCAGCCGGACCCGGGTGGGCATCCCGTCGTCCCACTCCACCTCCAACGACCGTAGCCGGGAAGGGACCAAGGCCGGGCTGGGCGATGGTGTTGCCCCAGGCCAGGGAGCATGAGGGTCTCGTTCCTGGTCGACCGGTGGCTCACCCCAGCGTGACCAGGCGACCCGCTCCTGTGGCATACGACCGCCTTGGGCCCGTCCTTGAAGGACGCCATCGGGGCCGAGCAGGGCCTGGGCCCTGGCCAGCGCTCGCTCGGCTTCGATCCTGGAGGTTTCGTCCTGGAGCAGACCCAATTGTCTTCCTTCATCGGAGAGGTCGGCAGGAGCGATGCGCAACCGGGATATCCCCCCGGGGATGCCTCCCGACTCCACCCACGCTCTCAATTGCCACCACACCCGATCGGACAGGGCCTTCTCGGTGAAAGGATCGGCCGAACGCCAGATTCGCTCTCGTGGCCCACCAGCCGCCGCCTCCGCCAGGACCGAGACCCGATGCGGTGCCATTCCCGAAGCCCTCAGTCCTTTGAGGAGCCGTTCGGCCAGGGCACGAGCGGCAAAGGCAACGGCATCGAGGCTCTCCAGGGGCTCTTCGAAACTGGCGTCTACCGCGAGATCGGCCGGGATCTCCCGGGAATCGACCAACCGGTCCTCACCGCTGGCCAACCGGTGGGCAAGCAGACCGGGGTTCCCGAACCGGGTAGCCAGGGCCTCCCGGGGCAGGCGGGCCAGGTCCCCCAGTGTGGATACTCCGAGCCAGCGGAACGTGTCGATCAACTCGTCTGCGTTGAGGCTCTCCCTGAGCGCGGCAAGGTCGAGGCGGGAGATGAACCCAATAGTGTCGTCCACGATGTTGGGCCGACCGGCATCGGCGGTCATTGCAGCCCACCTGGCGGCAAACGGCCCGTCGGCTACCCCGACCAGAGCCAGCCCACCCCGAACCTGGCCAACCAACCTGGTCATCTCCTTTTCCACTAGCTCGGCCAGGACGACCTCGCCCCCGTAGAAGCGGACAGCCCCGGAGATCGGGACGAACACCAACCCGGGTGAGACCACTTCCACCCGGGGAATCAGGGCCTCGATGGCCTCGACCACGGGCTCGAAGCGTCTGGACTCTTCTCCCTGGTCACGGATCAGGACCGTGGCGAAAGGCGCCAGGGCCTCTGCCTCGCGTCGGGGCATTCCAAGAGCCACCCCTGCAGCCAGAACCTCTTTGGTCGCCCCGGTGACACGGTCGTCGACGATCAGCAACGGATCATCCGACGGCGCGTCTGGCCTCCCCAGGGACCACATGGGAAACCACACGCACAACGTGCGAACCTTCATCCTCCACCTCGAATCGCCGGGTCACACCGGCCGCGCCTTTCCCTGACGCCTCCAGCATCAGACGTCTTCTTCGTAACTGACCATGGCCCTGGTCGGCCCCCTCCCAGGTGACACCGAGGGCCCTCAGCCGGAGATGCGCTACCCCGGAGGGCAGGCCATTACCCATTGGCCGCATCGCCACCGCCACTTTCCTGGCCCTCGCCAATGCAGCCAGACGACGAAGATCCTGCTCTTTCGCCCCCACCGGCACCTCGGCGTAGAGGGCACGGACTCCTTCGAGCAAGGCGGCAGTGACCTTGGGCCAGATCTGAGGCTGATCACAGCGCACGATGATCAGGTTCTCCGGGATCACACCCGTCTCCCAGGCCGCCTCTGGCGAAATCCACCTCCGGGTGTCCAGGGCCACCACGGGCCCGGTCAGTGATGGTGTGGCCAGGAGTCTCAAACCGAGACGGGTCAGCCCGGTCCCGGGAAGACCGAGCAACTCGGTGACCCGGCCGGGCTGGAGATGGAGATAGCCCTCTTCTC
>DASWKK010000057.1:0-22543 GCA_036396655.1 Acidimicrobiia bacterium | reverse complement strand
ATCTGGGCACTGAACACAGGTCACCGCGGCTCGCTGTCGACGGTCCATGCCAATTCGCCTCAGGAAGCGTTGTGGAGGCTGGAAACGCTTGCTCTGTCGGCCGGTGACACGGCCGAGGAAGCGGTGCGACGTCAGCTGCTGACGGCGGTCGACCTGGTGGTTCAGATGGAGAGGGTGGGGTCCATGAGAACTATCGGAGAGATAGCGATGGTCGGGCCTGGCGGGATCGGGGCAGGGGAATGATCGGGCTGGTTCTCGCGGCCGGAGTGGCGACCGACGTCGATTGGCGACGTTTGGGGTTGCTCGTCTTCGCCCTCGCCCTGCCGGTTCCGGCGGCCGTGCTCGTTGGCATTCTTTGGTGGCGTTCGCAACCGGCTCTCAACATGCGAGGAGCTCGATTCTGCGACGCGATCTCCACCGAGCTCAGGGCCGGAGCATCGTTTCGTGCCGCTCTCGAGACCGCCGCGGTCTCGGTCGACGCGGCTGAGATGATCCGTCTCTGCCAGGTGGGAGCCTCCATGCCCAGCATCGCCGTGGCCGCCCGCGAAGAGTTTGCCGGGATCGGTGAGGAGCTGGGCGCCCTCATCGCCCGCCCTCAGGGCATCGGGGTCTCCCCTGCGGCGCTGTTCGAAGAGATCGGCAATCTCGCAATGGCTCAGATCGAGGTGGGACACGAGGTCTCGACAGCTTCCGCCGCGGCCAAGGCCACGGGCACAGTGCTCCTGATCGGACCCATCGCCGCGATCTCTCTGACCGCCATGCGAGGCGGGTTTGATCCTTATCTAGCCCAGCCGGCACAGCGGGTTGCCGCTCTTCTCGGCCTGGGACTGACCGGGATCGGGTTACTGGTCACCATCTTGATACTGAAGGGAGCCAGATGAATGCGGTGGTGATGGCCTCAGCCGGTCTGGCAATTGCGGGTGCACCGGGTGCGGTGCTGGGACTGGTGGCCCACGCCCTCTTGATCCTGCGGCGTCGAGTCCATCGTGCCCACCCGCCGATCAGACCGGTTCTGCTGGTGCTTCTGGTCGAGTTGAAATCGGGTCGGTCGGCGCTCGGAGCGCTTCAGGCAGCGGCCGGGACATTCCCGGGTCATCAGGACCTGGCATTGGCCTCCCGTGTGGCCACTATCTCTGGTCTGACCGAGGCGGTCGACGTCGTGCCGGGCGCGATGAGAGGAGTCTTGTCACAGCTCGCCCGTGCCCAGAGGTCAGGGGCGCCCCTTGCCGACACCGTCCGCGCCATGATCGAGGCGGATATCGCGGCCGACAAGGCGCGGCGCGTGGCGCGCGCCCGCACCATGCCGGTACGGCTGATGGTTCCGATAACCCTGCTCCTGCTTCCCGGCCTGGTGCTCCTCTTCTACGCACCATCGATGTTGCGTTTGTTCGAAGAGCTCTCGGGGCCTCTCACTTGAGATCCGCACTTCTCCCCGTACCGGTCGGCAACCGGATGAGAAGGAGAGCTCATGGCTCGTATTTGGACATGGATGACAACCCGCGACGAGCGGGGACAGGGCACTGTGGAGTACTTCTTGGTGATTCTCGCCGCGACCGCGCTTGCCGTCATAGCCCTGAGGTGGCTTCAGTCGGGAAGCGGCGGGGGGTTGCTGGGGAATCTCTTCGGCAAGGTGATCGACTGGGTAGCTGGGCGGTTCTGAGCCAGCAGCGTGGCTCAGTGACCGTGGAGCTCTTCCTGGTCCTGCCCGTCCTGATCCTGGTGGTGGTGGCATCGATCCAGCTCGTGGGCGTGGCGCGAGCACGTATCGAGTTGCAAGGCGCGGCCCGCGAAGGGGTGCGTGTGGCTGCCACCACCCCGGATCCCGCCAAGGCGGTCGAAGCAGTGTTGGCTTCGCTGGCCCCCGAGATGCGCGATCGGGTTCGTGTCTCGGTGCAGCGCCCATCGCGGGTGGGGGCGGTGGCCTCGGTGTCAGTGTCGATTCGGCACCCGGTCGGTCTTCCGTTCCCGTCCAGTGTTGCGGTTGACCTCGTGGCGAAGGCGACGATGCGTACCGAGCGATGACCGCCGACCGCGGTGCGGCGACCGTCCTCCTGGTCGGGTTGTGCGCTCTCGTGGCCGCGATCGGTGTTGGCTCAGCGGCGCTGGGTGTCCTTTTCGATGCCCGGGAGCAAGCAGCGACCGCGGCCGAGGCGGCGGCGCTTGCCGCCGCGGTGGCCACGTTTCCCCCAACCGGGGCGAGGTCACCCCAGACGCTAGCTGCCGAGTACGCAACGCGAAACGGTGCCCGGCTGGTGAGTTGTTGGTGCGACGTCGACGGATCAATGGCGGTCCGAGTGGTCGCCGTCACCGTCGCCTTGACCGCCGACCTACCTCTGTTCGGCGAAGTGCTGGTGGGAAAGACGGCCCGTGCCGAGTTCGACCCGGGAGCATGGCTGGGCAGGTGATATCCCGCATTCGAACCAATGCTCGGGGCACTGGTGCTCCGGGTCGTAAGTTCCGTGCGTGTAGCGTCGAGCCTGAGACTTGCGAGTCGGTGCACTAGCGTCGAGACCATGACCGACAACCGTCATCGGGTCGAGCGGTTCATCGAAGCCCTCGACGACCGTGACTGGGTGGGATGGGTTTCCTTGCTCCATCCCGAGATGGTTTATGAGATCCCTCAGACCAGGGAGCGCATTCGGGGCCGGGATCGCTACCTCCAGTTCAACCAGGAGTACCCCGGGGACTGGCATCTGCATGTCGTAGTTGCCATTGCCGACGAAACCAACGGTGTCGCCTGGTTCGTTTGGGAGGTGGAAGGGGAGCAGCCGGCGGATGCGATCGCATTTTTCACCTTCGTGGACAGTCTGATCACTTCGGTGACTGACTTCTGGCCGGAGCCTTACGACCCGCCTCCGGGCCGTGAGCATCTGGTGGAGCGCTGGTGACCCGATGGCAGGCAAGACCACGAGGGCGACCAAAGCCCTCGATCGGGTCGGGGCGGACTATCGACTCCATCGTTACCAGGTATCGCAGGTCGTTGGGGAGGGCTATGGGGTCGCGGTGGCCGAAGCAATCGGGATGTCCGGGAGTCGGGTGTTCAAGACGCTCGTGGCTGAGGTCGACGACCAGCCGGTGGCGGCAGTGCTTCCCGTCGATCGCAGGCTCTCAACCAAAAAGCTCGCTCGGGCCGTCGGCGGCAAGAGTTGCTCGCTGGTCGCACCGGCCGCTGCCGAGCGCTTAACCGGCTACGTCACCGGTGGGATCAGCCCGTTCGGTCAGCGGATGAATCTCAGGGTCATCCTCGACAACTCGGCATCCGGGATGGAGACGATCGCGGTGTCAGGCGGGCAGAGAGGGATCCAACTGGAGTTGGCCCCGGAGGTCTTGCTCGCGGTGACCGGGGGAACACTCGCAGCCATAGCCGACGACTGACAGCAGATCTAGTCTCGCGCCGATGGCCACCCGTCTCGAGACCCTTCGCATGCTGGCAGAATTGGCCAAGCTGACGGCTCTCGACGAAGGAAGCAGACAAGCCTTCCGGGTCCGCGCCTACGAGAACGCGCTTCACGGGATCGAGGGTTACCAGGGGGAGTTGAGCGGGCTCAGCAAACAAGAGTTGGTCGAGATCAAGGGAGTCGGGGCCTCCACCGCGGACAAGATCCTCGAGTTCGACGCCACCGGCTCAGTCTCCAAGCTGGAAGGTCTGCGCCAGAAGTATCCCCCGGCATTTGTCGAGCTGACCAAGATCCCTGGTCTGGGTCCCAAGACACTCAAGCTGCTCCGATCCGAGCTCGGGGTCGAGGACATCGACGGGCTGCGCAACGCCATCGCCTCTGAGCAGCTTCGTGAGCTCCCCGGTCTGGGCAAGACCTCCGAGGAGAAAATCGGCAAAGCGATAGATCGGCTCGGTCTCCACGGCAAGGATCGCAGGACGCCGTTGGTCGAGGCCCTTCCCCTCGCCCGCTCATTGGCGGCACGGCTCGAGGGTCTGGCGTCGGTGGAGTCTGCGATCCCCTGTGGCTCGATCCGGCGCTTCTCCGAAACCGTGGGCGACATCGACATCGTGGTAGCGACCACCGATCCGGCACAAGTCTCGAAGTTCGTCTTGAACCTGGCCGAAGTGGAGGAGGTGATCGGATCAGGTGACACCAAGACATCGTTCCTCACTCGGGAAGGGATGCAGGTCGACGTGCGGACCGTGCGGCCGGACCAGTTGGGCTCGGCTCTCCTCTACTTCACCGGGTCGAAGGCCCACAACATCGCCCTGCGGCAGCGGGCCATCGATCGCGAGTTGCTGTTGAGCGAATATGGCCTCTTCGATGGCGATGAAGTGGTGGCGTCGCTCACCGAGGAAGAGGTGTACCAGGCCCTTGGAATGACCTATGTCACGCCGCCGCTGCGGGAGGGCTCTGGTGAGGTGGAGGCTGCCGTCGCTGACGAACTCCCGGCGCTGGTGGAGCGCTCCCAGATCAGGGGCGATCTCCATTATCACTCGGACCGGTCGGGAGACGGCCGGTCGACGCTGGATCAGATGGTCGAGGCCGCCCTGGCTCGCGGCTATGAGTATGTCGCTTTCACCGACCATGGGGAGGATCTCGCCATCAATGGGTCTTCCCGCGAGATCATGCTCGAGCATCGCGATCGGATCAGAGAGCTCCAGGAACGCCATCCGGATATCCGCCTCCTGTTTGGGTGCGAGCTCAACATCGGTCCCGACGGGGGTCTCGACTATGACGCCGATTTCCGGCTCCAGTTCGACTACTGCGTCGCCTCTATCCACTCCCACTTTGACCTGCCCCAGGATCAGCAAACGAAGCGGGTGCTCACCGCCCTCCACGATCGATCGGTCAACGCCATCGGGCATCTCACCGGGCGATACATAGGACGGCGTCCGGGAGTTGAGATGGACATCGGGGTCGTTCTTGAGGCTCTCGAGGTGACGGGTGTCGCTCTTGAGATCAACGGTGCCCTCGATCGTCTCGATGCCTCGGCCGAGGTGGCGAGACAGGCCATGTCGAGGGGGGTGGACGTGGTGATCGATACCGATTCCCATCACACCAGCGACCTGGTCCGCATGGACTATGGGGTGTCCTACGCCCAGAGAGGCTGGGTGACCGCCGATCGAGTGATCAATGCCAGGCCGGTGGGCGAATTCATGGAGTGGGTCGCCAGAAGACGCTAGTGCTGGGCGGCGACAGCCGCGAGCCGCCAGAGCACTAGCTTTAGGGTCATGGCCAAGCAGTACGAAGTCAACCAATCCACGCTGAGGATCGCCCGCCTCACCTCGTGGATGGCGCGATTGGGTATCGGTAAGACACAGGTCCTAACCACAACCGGGAGAAAGACCGGTGAGCCGCGCCAGCTCCCGGTCAGCCCGATCGAAATCGAAGGCGTCGAGCACATCGTCTCTCCCTACGGCGAGGTGGGTTGGGTGCGCAACGTCAGGGCCAACCCGGAGGTGACACTTCGCCACGGGACGAAGCACCGTGTAGCCCGGTTGCACGAGATCACCGGCGCGGCAGCTGCTCCCGTAGTGGCGGCCTACCACGGTCGGGAGGCCTACGCCAGGCGGTATATGGATGTGCCCGACGACCCGAGTCTCGACGACTTCGTGAAAGCGGCGGACCGGTTCCCCGTCTTCAGGGTGGATTCACCCAACTAGCCGCGACGCTGGCCGGTCATATCCAGGCCGATAGCTCATGTAAGCCGAGGGGGTGGGCAGGCCGACCGGAATCCGATCCTTGTAATTCGCGCTGGGAGGTAGGAAGCTCTGTCCTTGGCGACGAACCCAAAGGAGACCGGTCAGGTGGCCAACACCTTCGTCCTCGACACCTGTGTCCTCCTCGCCGACCCCCAGTCCCCACTCCGATTCGACGAGCACGACGTGGTGCTGCCGCTTGTTGTCGTCGAGGAGCTCGACCGGAAGAAGACCCGGATGGACGAGGTCGGTGCCAATGCGAGGTCCGCAATCCGTCTGCTCGAAGAGCTCGGCGCCTCCCAATCCGGGGGTCTGAGAGACGCCGTGAAGCTGCCCGGTGGTGGCTCGCTCCGGATCGAGCTCAATGGGGTGGTCTCAGAGAAGCTGCCCTCGATCCTCGACCCTCACACACCCGATCATCGGATCCTGGCGACGTGTCTCAACCTCCATGAGAACACTCCGGCTGTACTGGTCACCAAGGACGCTGCGCTCCGGATCAAGGGCGCCCAGCTCGGGGTACCGGTCCAGGACTACCGGGGCGATACGGTGCCCGTCGAGCAACTGCAATCGGGGCTCGTCGAGCATCGCACCGATGGGGACGTCATCGACAGCCTGTTCGAGGAGGGCAAGATCGTCCTCGGCGATGTCCAGGCCATGGTCAACCAGTTCGTCCTTCTCAGGTCTGGGGCTTCCCGTTCGGCCCTGGCTCGGGTGGTTCAGTCGGAGCCGACAGTGGTAGTAGAGCGGGTCCCCAGCCACATCAGGGCCTTCGGCGTCGAGCCCAAGAACGTTCGGCAGACGGTGGCTCTGCACCAGTTGCTGGACCCGGACATCCCCGCGGTGTCTCTGATGGGCATGGCGGGCACCGGGAAGACCTTCCTCGCCCTGGCGGCCGCCTTGGAGCAAGTTCTGGAGCAGGGGCGTTACCGGCGGGTGTCCGTCTACCGACCGTTGGTCGCCGTTGGACGTCAGGAGATCGGCTATCTCCCCGGTGATCTCAGCGAGAAGCTGGCGCCATGGATGGCGGCGGTGCACGACAATCTCTACGCCCTCTTCTCGGATGCCGGGGTGGACGGCGCCAGGCACGCCATCGAGGAGCTGATCGATAGGGGGGAGTTGGAAATGGCTGCCGTCACCTATCTGCGAGGCCGCTCGATCACCGGCGAGTTCGTCATCATCGACGAGGCCCAGAACCTCGAGCTACCCACACTGAAAGTGATCCTCACCCGGATGGCCCGGGATTCTAAGGTGGTGTTCTGCGGCGACCTGTCCCAGGTCGACAACCCCTATATCTCACCCTTCGGTGGGTTGGCTGCCCTGATCGAGAAGTTCAAGGGATCGTCTCTGTTTGGGCATGTCACCCTCGAGAAGTCGGTGAGATCGCCTTTGGCCGAGATGGCCGCGACGATCTTGTGATCGGGGTTGGGAGATACCCAATCTTTCGATGGTTCGTCAGCTGATCCGCTCGCCCGCCGAGACTAAACCGCTGCGATCTGTCTCGGCGAGGGGGATCCTGAACTCGAAGCAGGCTCCGCCGAGGAGCTCGGATGTGCGGTATTCGATTGTCCCGCCGTGGGCGGTCACCAGATCTCTCGCCACCGACAGTCCGATGCCTGAGCCTTGCTTGCTGCTGTCATGATTGTGGAGACCTCGCTCGAACCGCTCCCAAATGTCCGCTTGGTATTTGGACGGCACCCCGTCACCGTTGTCATGGACCGCGAACGCAACGAATCCGTCATCGACAGATACAGTCACCAGGATCTCCGAGCGACCGTAACGGTCGGCGTTGGTGATCAGATTCGTCAACACCTGGCGTATCCGGTCGGGCTCGACCCAAACCTTCGCTTCGGCATCGACCTCGGTTCGGATCCCCAACCCGGTGCCGAGGGCGGCAACGGCTTCGTTCACAATATCGGCGGCACCGTACTCCACGCGATTCAGACCCACATTCTGTAGCCGGTCCCGTGCCACATCGATCAGGTCGGTCACGATGTGGCCGAGTTGGTTGGCCTGAGTGTTGATTGTGCCGAGCATCTCTTCGCGTTCTTCGCGGTCGAGCATGTCCCACGACTCCATGAGCAGCTGGGCGTATCCCTGGATCCCGGTCAGGGGGGTCCTCAACTCGTGCGACACCGAGGCCACGAGGTCGTCGCGCTGGCGCGCCAGGAGCTCGCCTTTCTCGTGCACGACCAGATTCTGTCGCACCACGATCAACACCGCCACAGACGTCGTGGCGATATTGAGCAGGAGATCGTTCCCGACGCTCGTCAGCAGGCGCAACAAGAACAGAGTGGCCACCGCGGTATACGGCGCCACCAGCTGCCAGGACGTCAACGACCGATAGCTGGTCTCGCGTGAGATCGGAGGTCTGGTCACAACCCAGGCCGCCAGAGCGATCAGCCCGTAGCCAAACAACCAGAAGCCGTCGAGCCAGCCCCACTCCACGTACAAGTCGGCGGAGCTCTGCAAGGAGAAGATGACGTCGGCCACCGCGGTTGTTGCCACCGCGCCGGCGAGGAGGACGACGCGCAGGTCGAGCCGCTGCTCGGATCTCCGCATCGCCAGGACCATCAGGGCGGTGACCAACAGCACGTCGCCGAACGGATAGGCCACATTCAGGAAGCTTTCGATTGGGTCCATGCCCGGCCCTACCACGGCGTTGAGATAGGTGACCCACATGACAACGGCCAACGACATCGCGCCTACGGTGGCATCGATCGCAAGTCGCATCCGCTCGAAGCGTCCCGGGCGGAGGTAGGGCAGGGCGATCACTCCGGCAAAGATGAGTGGGTAGCCAGCCACATAGAAGTAGTCGGCCAAACCGGGGTATGGGATCTCACCGACCTGGGCCTGAAGGGTCCACACCACCTCGCCGATGCCCCAGCTGAGAATTCCGGCGCCGATCAAGGTCCAGGCCAGTCGAGACCGTCCTGCTGCCACATGGGCTGCTGCGATCATGGCCAAACCAGAGCCAATGGCCGCCACGATGTACACGACGCTGGATACGGCGGCGCTCTCGAATGGCCTCTCGACCACGAGTGCGACGCCAAAACCGATCGAGGTGGCCGCGATCAGGATTGCCCCTGCCCTGGTCGCTGCTGCCCAGTGGGATCCGGTTGTGTTTTTTGTCGGGATTCGATTCCTTGCGCCTATGGCATAAGGATCGGCAGGTTGGACCCCAAAGTTGAATGATCTGGCGGTCGGATCGGACACCGACCGGCTCACCGTTACCCGGTTGGCATCGGAGCGACGCGCCCCCCTGTTTGACCGAGAGCCCTTGGCTTACCGGCTGCCTGGCGCCGCTCAGTATTCGCTCTCCCCGGCCCCGAGATGGGCGGGGTCATTTGGCCACTCGCTCCCGTCGCGCCGCCAGCAACTCGGCCGCACGCTCGATGTCGATCGTCTCCGGTGAGTCGCCCTGTCGCAGTGATGCGTTGACCTCGCCGTCTGTCACATAGGGGCCATACCGGCCGGTACGCACTGTCACCGGCTTGCCGCTGACGGGGTCCTGGCCCAGCTCTTTGAGTGGGCCTGAGGCGCGCTGACCTCGCCGCCGCGGCGGCTCGGCGAGGAGTTTGAGTGCCTCGTCCACGGTGAGCGTGAAAAGCTGTTCTTCGTCTTCCAGACTTCGGCGGTCGGTGCCTCGCTGGAGGTAGGGCCCATAACGCCCGTTCAGGGCGACGATGTCCACTCCGTCGGGGTCGGTGCCCACGGTTCGGGGCAATGACAACAGCTTCAACGCATTGTCGAGTGACAGCTCATCGAGCGACATCGTCTTGAGCAAAGACGCTCGTTTCGGTTTCTCCTTGCCGCCTTCCTCCGCCTCGCCAAGCTGGACGTACGGTCCAAACCGCCCTGTTTTTCCGAGCACGATCAGCCCGGTTTCGGGGTCGGTTCCGAAGATCTTGTCTCCGGCGTTCTGGGTCGCGACGAGTTCCTTCGCCTTCTCCACGGTCAGTTCGTCGGGGGCGACGTCCTCGGGGATAGAAGCTCGCTCCTCGCCGATCTCCACGTACGGCCCGTACCGTCCGATGCGGGCCACGACTTCGTTGCCCGAGTCATCGACGCCTATCGGAATGGAGCCGATGGCTCGGGGGTCGATCTCGTCGAGCCGGGAAGCAACCTTGTGCTTGAGGCCGTCGTCGCCGAAATAGAAGGCGGTCAGCCAGGGGACCGACTCTTCCTCACCGGTGGCTATGCGGTCGAGGTCGTTCTCCATGGAAGCGGTGAAGCTGTAGTCGACCAGCTGGGGAAAGTGCTTTTCCAGCAGGGCCACCACCCCGAAAGCGGTGAACGTGGGGACCAGTGCGGTGCCCTTCTTCCAGACGTAGCCCCGGTCCTGGATCGTCGACATGATCGAGGCATAGGTAGAGGGGCGCCCGACACCGAGCTCTTCCAGCCTCTGGACCAGGGAAGCTTCGGTGTAGCGAGCCGGTGGCCGGGTCTCGTGCCCGGTCGGCTCGATTCTCTGCACCGCCAGCGAGTCACCTTCGGTCAGAGGGGGCAGGATGCTCTCCTTGTCGTCCAGCTCCGTGTCGGGGTCGTCGCTGCCTTGTACATAGGCACGCAGGAACCCCGGAAACGTGATCGTCCGGCCACTGGTGCCAAACACCGTCGATCGACCGTCGCCGGCTTTGGCGCCGATGCGGGCCGACACGCTCACTCCCTTGGCGTCGGCCATCTGGGATGCAATGGTCCTCTTCCAGATGAGGTCGTAGAGGCGGGCCTCGTCCGGGCCCACCGAGGCGCCAATCTGTTCCGGAGTGGGGAAGGTGTCCCCCGCCGGTCGAATCGCTTCGTGAGCTTCCTGCGCCCCCTTCACCTTCGAGGCATAGACGCGGGGTTTGGGCGACAGGTACTCCTGGCCATACAGCTTCGAGATCTGCGAGCGGGCCGCGGTGACGGCGGTGTCCGATAGCGAAGTCGAGTCGGTGCGCATATAGGTGATGTGGCCGTTCTCGTAGAGACGCTGGGCGACTGACATCGTCCGGGACGAGGAAAAGCGAAGCTTTCTGCTCGCCTCTTGCTGCAGGGTCGATGTCCTGAAGGGCGGGTAAGGCGATCTCTTGTATGGCTTCTCTTCGACCGATTGGACCTGGAATGGAGTGTCGAGAAGCGCCTCGGCGAGCGTTGTCGCTTCACTCTTGTCGAGAACGAGGACGCCCTGTTTCGGCGCTCCGTCGGCGCCGAAGTCCTTGCCGGTGGCCACGCGTTGCTCGTCCACCTGGAGGAGAGTTGCCTCGAAAGTCGAATCGAAGTTTGAGGAAGGAGCGAAGGTCCCCTCGAGACTCCAGTACGCCGCCGAGGTGAAGGCCATGCGCTCTCTCTCCCGCTCGACCACGATCCTTACCGCAACGCTCTGGACCCTGCCCGCCGAGAGGCCCTGTTGGATCTTGCGCCACAGGACCGGTGAGACCTCGTAGCCGTAGAGCCGGTCGAGGATGCGACGTGCTTCTTGAGCCTGAACCAGCCGCTCGTCGAGCTGTCTCGGGTTGGCGAAGGCTTCCTCGATCGCCTGTTTGGTGATCTCATGGAACACCATCCGGTGAACCGGCACTTTGGGCTTCAGGGCCTCGGTGAGATGCCACGCGATCGACTCACCCTCGCGGTCTTCGTCGGTGGCCAGATAGAGCTCGTCCACCCCCGCCAGCATGTCCTTCAACATCTTGACCCGATCCCGTCGCTCCTTGGGGATCACGTAGAGCGGCTCGAAGTCGTTGTCGACATTGACTCCCAAACGGGCCCAAGCCTCGCCTTTGGCGCGGGCGGGTATCTCCGCAGCCGACCTGGGGAGGTCGCGGATGTGACCCATCGAAGACTCGACCGCCACGTCCGATCCGAGGAATGCGGAGATGGTTCTGGCCTTCGTCGGCGACTCGACTATGACAAGGCTTTTGGGCATACGCCTGCAGAGTTGACCGCATGAAGCCGGCATATGTCAATACGGCTCGCGTCTGACGAGACCGTTACCGTCTGTTGTCTGTGGCTACGAATGGGTCCCCGAATCACCGGTACATTGGGCTGGAAGGCGGCGACGGGAGCGGCAAGACGACATTATCGGCGGCTCTGGCCACCCGCCTCCGGGCCGAAGGCGATGAGGTGGTGGAAGTGCGCGAGCCAGGCGGCACACCACTGGGTGAGAGTGTCAGACAGCTGTTGCTCGACTCCGAGCAGGTCGAGCCCTGGGCCGAAGTTTTTCTCTTTGCCGCCCAACGGGCCCAACTGGCGAACGAGGTGATAGCCCCGGCCCTCGACCGTGGCGCCTGGGTGATCAGTGACCGGACGTATTACTCGTCGATTGCCTATCAAGGTCGGGCTCGAGGTCTCGGAGAGGAGCGGGTGCGCCGGATCAACGAGCATGGCCTCGCCGGGGTGATCCCGGAACGGGTGTTTGTGATCGAGGTCGACCCGGGAGTTGCGTTGGGCCGCCAGAGCCGCCCCGATCGGATAGGCCGCGAAGGAGTGAGGTTTCAGAGTGAGGTGCGTGCCGCCTATCGGGATCTGGCCGCCAGCGAGCCCGATCGAGTGGTCTTGCTCGACGGCACGCTTCCGGTGCACGATCTGGTGAGTCGGATCATGGAGGTCTTGGGTGAGCCCATTTGAAGGGGTGATCGGCCACGATCGGGTGGTTGAGCTCCTGTTGCGAGAAGTGGCCGCACCGGCCCAGGCCTATCTCCTCACCGGGCCCGAGTCGGTCGGGAAAGCAACGCTGGCCTCCCGTTTCGCCGCCGCCTTGCTCTGCAAGCAGGGCGGCGATCATGAGGTCGAGTGCCGATCGTGTCGTTTGGTGAGGACTGCGGTGCACCCCGATGTCACCGTTATCGAACCGGAGGGCGCCACCAGTCTCGGTGTCGACCAAGCTCGGGCGGTGGTGACCCGGGCGTCGCTCCGCCCTGTCGAGTCCGACAAGTCGGTCTTCCTCTTTCCCGAGGCAGGGGCGATGACCGATCAAGCAGCCAACGCGCTGCTCAAGACACTCGAGGAGCCGACGGCCTCGGTGGTGTTCATCCTCGTGGCCGAGTCGGAGGACGACTTCCCGTCCACGGTCGCTTCCCGCTGTCGCACCATCCACGTGGGGCGGGTCCCGTTGGATGTGATGGTGGTGGCGCTGGAGGAGCGTGGCATGACCACCTCCCAGGCTGAGGGTGTGGCCGCGGTATCCGGGGGCAGGCCAGGGCTGGCACTCGCCCTGATGAACCGACCCGAGGTGTCACGGTTCCGTGATCTGTGGCTGTCGATCCCGGGTCAGGTGACCCCTCGCCCCGGGGATGGGCACCGACTGGCCTCCGGGGTGTTGGAGGAGATCACACCCCTGGTCGATCAGTCGGTGCAGGATGACCTGCCCAAGGATCGACAGCAGCGGGCTCGTCGGCGAGTGGAGCAGTCGTTGCTGGTCAACGGTCTTGAGATCCTTGCCTCGTGGTACACCGACTCGGCATCGCTGCAGATGGGTGGGCCGGTTCGCAACACCGACCTGCCTCTCGGCTCGTTCACCGATGTCAGTCCTCGCAAAGCGGTCGCATCGGCGGAGAAGATCCTCGATGCGGTGGTCGACATCCAGTCCAATCTCAGACGCGAGTTGGTCCTGGCCAATCTCTTCGCCGGTCTCGGTTCCGAGAGCTGACCCGCTCGATCTCGGACTCGCCCCGACACGCAACCGACAGGGAAGGGGATCGGATTCGCCGATGATTCGAACACTGGGTCGGCGATCACCGTGCGGCTCGATCATCTGGCTCAGCCGTGGCCCAGCCTTTACCATTTGGCCTCCAGCCGGAGTAGCTCAGTGGTAGAGCGAGTCACTCGTAATGACTAGGCCAGGGGTTCGACTCCCCTCTCCGGCTCCACGATTGTCCACTTGTCCCTGACCCGTTTTCTCAACTCGGGTTTGACCTCGGCTTAGGGCTTATCACTCTCGCCCTGTACCGTCTCTCTCTATGGCTGACCAGGCCGACTTCGAGCGCGATGCGATGCAGTTCACCCGTCAGCTGTACAGCGCCGCGATGCGTATGACTCGAAATCCATCCGACGCAGAGGATCTGGTCCAGGAGACCTACCTCAAGGCATACCGGGCCTATCACACCTTCGAGGAGGGCACCAACCTCAAGGCCTGGCTGTACCGGATCCTCACCAACACCTACATCAACAAGTATCGCAAGGAGTCGCGCCGACCCTCGGAGGTCGATCTTGGCTCGGTGGAGGATCTCTACCTCTATCGGCGAATCGGGTCGGAGGAGTCGGCCGAAGTGGCGCGGACCACCGAGGACAGGGTGCTCGACGGGCTGGTCGAGTCCGACATCAAGAAGGCCGTCGAGGACCTTCCGGAGAACTTCCGGCTCCCCGTACTTCTCGCCGATCTCGAAGGATTCTCCTACAAGGAGATCGCAGAAATCCTCGATGTCCCCATCGGGACCGTCATGTCCCGCCTGCACAGGGGAAGAAAGGCGATGCAGAAATCGTTGTGGGAGTACGCAATGAAACGAGGCCTTGTGCCTGAAGGTGCGGAGAGACCATGAGTAGCAGTGAGTGTGACGACGCACTGACCAACCTGTATCGATATCTCGACCGGGAGACCGACGTCATCAGTGCCGAGCAGATTCGGGCTCACCTCGACGATTGCTCGGGATGTCTGCGCAGCTTTGACTTCGAATCTCGGCTCAAGGTCGTGATCAGGGAGCGTCTTTCCGAGGATGTCCCGGCCGAGTTCATCCAGCGTCTTCGGCAGGCCGTCGCCCGTGAGTCAACCACTCCGTTGTGATGTTCCTCATTTCCGATAGGCCGGGTACTCTGCGCATCAGATGAAGCGATTCACCCGCATCGCAATCCTCTTGGTCGTGGCCGGGGCATTCTTCGCTCTTGTGGCGAGCCCGGTGCTGGCCACGGAGGAAACGGACCCGACTGCACCGGCCGACGAGACGGAGCAGACGGTTCCTGTGACCTCCGACATCGAGCCCGCCGTCCCGATCACGACGCCGGCAGCCATCGAGACCGAGCTCGACTGGACCTACCGCTACATGATCCCCACCGCGATTCTCCTTGCGGTGTTGGTGATCGTGGTGACGACCGTCCAGTACTTCACCTCGGTGGTCCGCAAGCGGTATCGAATCGTAAAAGAGTGACTTCCGACCGGTCCGGCTCGAACCGTCTCGCCGGACGCATCGCCGGTACGTATCCCCTCGGGGACACTTATCACCGATCTGCCCTCGAGGCGGACATGACTCGTCTGACAGAACGGGTCTCACGACTCGTCCCCGAAGCCACCGGGCTGTTGTTGCCCGGCGAACCATCGACCGTGGTCATCGGAAGGACCGAGTGGATCGAGCGGAACGTGGCCACCTTCTCTCACTTGATGGAGCCGATTCAGCGCCAACTGGTCGAGAGGATCGATCAGTCGAGCAGCGGAGCCCGGGGCGTCGCGGTGTTCACCAAGCGGATGATGCAAGCGGAGATGACTGCGCTGCTCGGAGTCATTGCCCGTCGAGTTCTCGGCCAGTACGAATTGGTGCTGCCGACCGGGGAGGACGGTGATGTGGTCACCTTTGTCGGGCCAAACATCATGCAGATCGAGAGAACCCACCAATTCCGACCTGAGGAGTTCAGGTTCTGGGTCGCCCTCCATGAGCTCACCCATCGAGCGCAGTTCCAGGGCGTTCCCTGGCTTCGCGACTACTTCATGGGATTGGTGGCCGAGCTGGTGGAGCAGTCGCGGCCCGAGCCCGGGCGGATGAACCGGATCCTCGACGAGATCTCCCGGCGACGCGGCGCCGGGGACCCGATCATCGACGAAAGAGGGTTGCTCGGGCTCTTCGCATCCTCGGAGCAGAGCATTGTCATCGACAAGGTCCAGGCCCTCATGTCGCTGTTGGAAGGTCACGGCCACGTCGTCATGGATCGGCTCGGGCACGAGCATCTCCGCTCACAGGAGCGTATGAGCAAGGTGCTCAAGGCCCGCCGCAAGGACAAGCGCACCGCCGCCTTCTTCCGCCTGACCGGGCTCGAGATGAAAATGAACCAGTACCTGAGAGGGGAGAGGTTCATCAAGGCAGTCGAGCGCGAGGCCGGCTGGCAGACGATCTCGCTCGCTTTTCGCGGGGTAGGGAGCCTGCCGACCCTCGAAGAGATCGAGGCGCCCGAGCGATGGTTGAGACGCGTCGCCTGACCGAGCTCGTTGCCAGGTTGGGGGGTCTTCTCGATGCGCCCCGAGGAAACCTGGCAGTCGCACTCTCGGGTGGGGCAGATTCGGCGAGCCTCGCCTACCTCCTCACCACGCTCGGCCGGCCGTTCCGAGCGATCCATTGCGATCACGGGCTCACCGATTCGCCAAGACTGGCCAAAGCGGCCCGAGCCGTAGCCGAAAGCCTCGGCGCAGACCTCGACGTCGTGACCATCAAGATCCCGCCCGGTGCATCCTTGGAAGGACGGGCAAGACGAGCCCGATACGACGCTTTTGTCGAGTGGGGAGCAACCGGCGAGTGGCTTCTCACCGCTCATACCCGAGATGATCAAGCCGAGACGGTCCTGATGAATCTGCTGCGTGGCGCCGGCCCGGCCGGCTTGGCCGGCATCCCGTCACGCACGGGATTCCTCGCCCGACCCCTGCTGGCCGCCAGTCGCTCCGAGACGCGCGAGCTGGCCGCCCTGGCCAAGCTGCCGTTCTTCGACGACCCGAGCAACCTCGATTCGAGTCTGCGGAGGAACGCCATCCGCCTCGAGATACTCCCGACGCTCTCCGCCAGATTCAACCCCAGACTCAGTGAAGCGTTGGCCCGATCGGCGCAACTCGTGCGCTCGGACGATTCCTATCTCACCGAGAAGTCTCGGTCCGTTGGGGTGTTGACCCGCGGCTCCTCGGTCGCGGTCGCCGTTGGCGAACTGCGGGCGGTCGCCAGACCGCTCGCCGATCGAGCCCTTCGCAGCTGTCTGGCCTGGGTCCGCCCGCCCCACTCGGGGACGGCCCAAGAGCTCGAACAGATCTGGGAAGTCGCCCGAGGTGCTCGCAAACGCGTCGTGGTGACGGGTGGGATCGCGGTCGCCGTCGACGGCCCGCTGCTCGTGTTCCACCCGGAGCTCGGGGAGGCCCGCCCTTCCAAGCCCGTCGAACTGGTCGTAGGCACCAACCAGATCGGCGAGTTCGAGGTCGTGGTCGAGCATGTCAATCGGGTGTGCCGCGTCGCCCCGCTCGGCTTGTGGTCCGCCATTTTCGATCCCGATGCGCAATTGACGGCCCGGGCCGACGAAAGTGGGCGTCTTATCGTCGAGGCCGGCGCGCAGACGGCATGGCAGCCTGGGGAGCGCCGGCTCGACGTCGCCTGGTACCAGCCTGGGAGCAACGGCTACCTTTCCGTCTTCGCCAGAGAGGAATGTGGATGGACATCAAGCCCCTGATCACAGAGGGCCAGATCGAGGCCAAGCTCGCCGAGCTCGGCCAACAGATCACCGCCGACTATCAAGGCAAAGACTTGCTCTTGGTCGGGGTGCTTCGAGGGGCCTTTATGGTGATGGCCGACCTCGCCCGCCATATCGATCTCCCCGTGGAGTTCGACTTCATGGCCGTGTCCTCGTACGGGGCATCCACCCAGACTTCCGGTGTGGTTCGCATCCTGAAAGACCTCGACGAGGAGATCGCCGAGCGACACGTTCTGATCGTCGAGGACATCATCGATTCGGGACTAACCCTCAACTACTTGATGAAGAGCCTCAATGTCCGCAAGCCGGCGTCGCTGGAGGTCGCAACCCTTCTCCTCAAGGAGGGGATCCAACGGGTCCCCATCGAGGTCAAGTACGTGGGTTTCCCAATCGGGCCGGAGTTCGTGGTCGGCTATGGCCTCGACTATGCGGGGAAGTACCGGAACCTCCCCTTTGTCGGGGTCATGGGTGGAGCCGGCTGACTATCCGGGTCTTGGAGCGCTCTTGAGCGAGATTGCGGGTTCGAATACCCAGAGGTTTCCCGTAGCATTGACACCCTCAAGTCTTCCGAAGCCTGAACAGGGGTCTTTGTGAACCGAACTCTGCGCACACTCGTCGTCTACGGACTGTCGATCATCATGCTGGCAATCCTTGCCCAGTGGTGGTTCGACCAGGTCCAGGGTCCCGAGCCCGTAGAGCTATCGCAATTCATCAACAGCGTCGAGTCGGGCGAGTACGAGGCCGTCGAGATGCTGGCCCGCTCCAACGAGCTCCAGGGGCGCAAAATCGGCTCCACCCTCCCCGACGAGGCCTGGGACGAGTTCTCGACCTATCCGGAGGGTTTCGAGGGCGACCTGGTCACTCTCCTCCGTGAGTCGGGGACGACGTTCAGCACCGACGCTCAGCCACCCGGTTTCTGGGAAGTCTTGATCAGCTTCCTCCCATGGCTCTTCCTGCTCGGGTTCATGGTCTTCATCTTCATGCAGATGCAGGGCGGTGGGAATCGCGTGATGCAGTTCGGCAAGTCGCGAGCCAAGCTGGTCGGGAAGGAGCAACCCAAGGTCACCTTCGACGATGTCGCCGGTCTGGTCGAGGCAAAAGAAGAGCTCGAGGAGATCAAGGACTTTCTCCAGAATCCGGACAAGTACCGGCTGATGGGGGCGAAGATCCCCCGAGGCGTCCTCCTCTTTGGCCCTCCCGGCACCGGCAAGACATTGCTGGCCAAGGCCGTGGCTGGAGAAGCCGGAGTGCCCTTCCTCTCCATCTCGGGCTCGGACTTCGTCGAGATGTTCGTCGGTGTCGGTGCATCCCGGGTCCGTGACCTGTTCGATCAGGCCAAGCAGAGTGCCCCAGCCATAGTCTTCATCGACGAGATCGACGCCGTGGGGCGTCATCGTGGTGCCGGTCTCGGTGGTGGGCATGACGAGCGGGAGCAGACACTGAACCAACTTCTCGTCGAGTTGGACGGTTTCGAGGGCAACGCCGGGGTCATCGTCATGGCCGCGACCAACCGTCCCGACATCCTCGACCCGGCGCTGCTTCGCCCCGGCCGCTTCGACCGCCAGATCGTCGTGGACGCGCCGGATCTGGAAGGACGCAAGGCGATCCTCGAGGTGCACTCGCAGGGCAAGCCGCTCTCCGCCGAGATCGACCTCGGCGTTCTGGCCAGACGTACCCCGGGATTCACCGGCGCCGATCTCGCCAACCTGATCAACGAAGCCGCCTTGCTCGCCACCCGGCGTCGTCGCAAGGACATCGGCATGGACGAGCTCGAGGAGGCCATCGACCGGGTCATCGCCGGGCCGGAGCGCAAGACCAAGGTCATGTCGGATGAGGAAAAGAAGCTCATCGCCTACCACGAGACCGGCCACGCCCTTGTCGGCTATGCCCTTCCCAACTCCGACCCGGTGCACAAGGTGACCATCGTGGCTCGGGGCCGCTCGTTGGGCCACACACTGGCCCTGCCCACCCATGACAAGTATCTGGTGCGTCGTTCTGAGTTGGTCGACCAGCTGGCCATGCTGCTCGGGGGCCGCACCGCCGAGGAGATCATCTTTGCCGACCCGACCACAGGGGCAGCCAACGACATCGAGAAGGCCACTGCCATCGCCCGCAAGATGGTGATGGAGTACGGGATGAGTGACATTCTCGGGCCGATGCAGTACGGAAAACCCAACGGAGAGGTGTTCCTGGGCCGGGACTATTCGCGTCAGCAGGACTATTCGGACGAGGTGGCGGCGAATATCGACAATGAGGTTCGCAAGATGATCAACGCCGCCCACGACGAGGCGCGTCTCATTCTCGAGAGACACGAGCCCGCAATGGAGCGGATGGTCGAGCTGCTGATGGAGAAGGAGACGGTCGACCGTGAGGAAGTTGCCGAGCTCTTCTCCGACGTTCCCAAGTGGGAGCACACCGCCGAGGGTGCGCTCCGCATCAAGTACCCCGACAACCCGGTGATCCCCCAGCCGCGCGAGGAGCTGATCGCAGCTGCGGAAGAGACCGATGAGGAAGAAGACTCGGTGACGGAGTCCCTGACCCTGAATCGCAAGCTGCGACGCCGGGCCCGACCCGCCGACGCCGGCGCCTGATCAGGTCGATCAGATCTCGATAGGTCGGTAGGCGAGGCTCGGCCCGGTCAACCCAACCGGTCTATACGGATATCCCCCGACACCAGGCGGATCTTCGCCGTGATCTCACGTTCGGGCGGCTCGGCGCTCGCACTCGGGGTTGGCAGCCTGACCCGACCGGAGAAGGTATTGGCGTCGAGGTCCAGTCGGGTCCGCGTCGGAATCCCGATACGCACGCTCCCCGACATCGATTTGACGTTCAGCGAAGGCCCGGTGAGCTCGCCCACCCGGATGTCGCCGGACAGAGTGGCACAGGCGATGATCCCGACACTTTGATCGATGGTGATGTTGCCCGACGCGGTCGACAGATCGGCGCGTTCGAGGAGTTGTGAGATTCGGATGTCCCCCGAAGCCGTTATGCACCGTGCCTCACCCTCGACCCGGTTGCCGCTGATGCTGCCGCTGGCCGTCTTGACCTGGAGCCGGATGGCAGTGTTGAAGGAGACATCTCCACTGGCGCTTGCCACCTCCAAACGGGCGACCGGAGCGACGATGTTGACGTCGCCGCTGGCGGTCGATACCTCGACATCGGTTGACTGGGGCACCTGCACGGTGACGAAGGCCCGTCCGCCCCTCTCGCCTCCGGCAACGATGGCGTCCCCGCGCAGGCGAACATCGAACGTCGGATCGCGGGTGTCCACCGAGACTCTCACCACCCCGGGCCCGCCTGCTTCGACGGCGACCCGACCCGAGGCGATGGCGACCTTCACCAAGCTAGGCGAGTCGACCGAGAACTCTCGCTCGATCACAGATCGAGGGTCTTTCTGACCGATTGGGAAGCCACTCGCTCGTAGGCCCTGGAGCGAAGGGCGTCGACCACGAACGAATTGACCGAGTCGCCCGCCCCGTCCGCCGCCTCGGCTATCAGGTCCTTGAGATAGCCGGGGAGACGTAGCGTGATCCTGGCTTCGGCGTCCATCTCGTCGCCGGGGGAGGGAGGAGTCGGCGGGGTAGGGATTCTCGGCTCATCGTGTCGCACCGTCAGCTCGGGGTCACCCTCGACGAGTCGGATGTCGACTCGCTGACCTGACAGCTGCCCGTTGACTTCCTGGGCTGCCATCTCGACGACGTCCATCAGTGTCTGCTTGATGGCAGGTCGGAGCACCTCGAGCAGATCGGAACCGACACCAGCCAGTTCGGGGTCGGTCAGACGGAGCTGGGCTTCGACCGCCGCCTCCATCTGCAGGGCCGCCTGGGTCAGTTGCATCGCCGGGTCTTTTTCAGCTCTCGGATGCGGTCCTCCAACTGGGCTTGGAGGCTGTCCTGAGTGTGGATGAACATCATCTCGCCTTCTCCTGCTACCGACATCAGTGTGATGTCACAGTGATGTCACTGTAATGTCATGCTGACCCGATTGTCAAGACCCAGGGTGTGGTTGGTGGAATACAACCGGCGTCAGGTAGTTTCATCGGATGACCGTGATCGACCAGGCACGAATCGAGAAAGCCGTACTCGAGATCATCGAGGCTTTGGGTGAAGACCCGGAGCGGGAGGGTCTCCTCGAGACGCCGCAACGGGTGGCCAAGTTCTACGCCGAGGTCTTCGAAGGTCTCCATCGCGACCCGGGTGACGTCGTTGATGCCTTCTTCGGGGAGGAGCACTACCAGGAGATAGTGATGGTTCGTGAGATTCCTTTCTATTCGATGTGCGAGCACCACTTCGTCCCCTTCCACGGTGAGGCCCACGTGGCATACATGCCCCGAGGGCGGGTCACCGGGCTCTCCAAGCTCGCCCGGCTCGTCGATGGCTTCGCCCGGAGGCCACAGATGCAGGAGCGTCTCACCGCTCAGGTAGCCGATGCTCTCAACGAGCGCCTCGACCCACTTGGCGTTCTGGTGGTGGTCGAGGCGGAGCACCTCTGCATGTCGATGCGGGGGGTGAGGAAGCCCGGAGCCACGACGGTGACCTCGGCAGTGCGTGGGGTGATGGAGTCCCAACCTGCGACCCGCGCCGAGGCCATGTCGCTCCTGTTCGGAACCACACGCTGAGAGTGACCTCCGGCCCCTGGCGGCTCCGCACCAGGTCCCTCGACACCGACTCCGGGATCCTGATGGGTGTGGTCAATGTGACACCCGACTCTTTCTCGGACGGGGGGCTTCATTTGCTCAGGGCCGATGCCGTCGAGGCGGGACGTGAGATGATCGAGAACGGCGCCGACGTGATCGACGTCGGCGGAGAGTCGACCCGTCCCGGATCAGATCCGGTGACCGTCGAGGTGGAGCTCGCCCGGGTGGTCCCTGTCATCGAGGACCTCGCCTCCGAAGGCGCAGTGGTGTCGGTGGACACCTCGAAGCCCGAAGTGGCCCGCGCCGCTGTCGCGGCCGGCGCGGAGATCGTGAACGACGTCACTGCCGTTTCGACCACCGACATGATCGCGGTGCTGGCCGAGTCGGGGGCGGGCGTGGTCCTGATGCACATGAAGGGAACACCGAGGACGATGCAAAAGGGCCCGGTGTACGATGATGTCGTCGGTGAAGTGACTGCCTTCCTTGCTGAGCGGGCACGAGCTCTGGTCGGCCAGGGCTTGGCCCCCGCTTCCATCGCTCTCGACCCCGGGATCGGGTTTGGCAAGACGACTGCTCACAATCTCGAGTTGATCGATGGGCTAGGACATATAGCCCGTCTCGGGTTTCCCGTGGTGCTCGGCGCCTCGCGAAAGTCATTTCTGGGCGAGGTAACCGGGATCGCGGACCCGAGGTTGCGCGATGCTGCCACCGCGGTGACCACGGCCCTCGGATTCTTGCGTGGAGCCAGGGTTTTTCGGGTCCACGATGTCATCGCATCCCGGGATGCCCTCCGCATTGCCGCCGCTATCGTGAATTCCCAGCAATGGGACGAATGGTCGCGGGACTAAAGCCCCGGGGTTTCA
>DASWKK010000056.1:0-22644 GCA_036396655.1 Acidimicrobiia bacterium | reverse complement strand
AAGCGCATCGCCCCCGCGACCGAGACCGCCGAGCACTCCACGTTCTCGACCGCCACCGAGGGCGAGCGGGAGGCGATCCTCTCAGCCTGTCGCGAGCTCACCGACCAGATCTACCGCGGGCTCGACGTCTCGCACGAGATTATCTCAACCGATACACAGGGACTCGGCGAGACGGTGCTCCTGCGCGGCGGGCCCGAGCTCGACGGATTCGCGGTCTGCCACTGCGGCGCTGGCGAAGCCGGCAGCGGCACCTGCTTCGTCAAGTTCGCCGCCGCGCGCCCCGGCCCAGAGGCGCCAGATCGCTTCGAGCGCCTGATCGACGCCTGCGAGCAGCTAGCGGCAGCTCGCGGCCTCGAGCGACTCGTCGCCGGCATCAACACGGCCCGCCACGAGGCATATCGGCGCCTGCTTGCTCGCGGCTACCGCACCTGGCTCGAGGGCGTGATCATGCAACGCCCCACCGATCCAGGCTACTGCCGCCCAGACGCATACGTGATCGACGACCTCCGCTGAACACGCCTCTCAGAGCAAGACGCGGACATGAGGCAGTGCTGCTGCTCTCACGACCCTCCAACAGCCCGCATGCGATCGGAAAGCTGGGCCGCTTCCTGAGCACACTCGTCACGCTGCCCGGGGCGTTGACCCACTCCTGCAATCGCGTCAGCACATGCATCTCGTTACTCTCGATCGCTGTTCTCGAAGTACCGCGTGTCATCACCATCAGTTGAAGATCGCGCCGTATGAGAGCTGCAGCCACGACGGACACGAGAGAGGCGATCCGTCGGTTCCTCGAGGTCGCCTGACCCAGAAGACAGTCGACCTTCGGGTTCGCCTCCCATCGCGCGTCCATCGCGCGTCCGTAGACGGCCACACCGGTGCGCACGCGTTGCCGCAACGCCTTGACCTGGGGTTTTGGTTCACACCAGTCCATCTCGGTCCACGTCGGGAGCCTTCGGGACGCTGAGGTCGCCGGTTCAAATCCGGCCGTCCCGACCACAAAGGTGCTGGTCAGAGGCTTGCAGTCAGGCCTCCGGCCAGCACCTCGGTCGTTTCATCGAACATTCATCGAACATCCAGATTCTGGAACCCTGTGCGGCTTGGCTCATGATGGACAGCCTGGCCCGGGGTAGGTGTCTGGCCCACTGGCTGGTTCTACGTCTTCGAATACGATCGCGGAGGTCAGGGACCGGGTTTGTGTAGCTCCCACTCCTCCGTGGCGGGGTCGTATGAGGCCGCGTTGCCATCCGCGAGCACTTGTGGGCTTCCACAAGTGAGCATGCCGCCGAAGATGATCAGTTCCTGGCCGGTCCATGTGCCGCTGTGGTCGCATCGGGGTGCAAGCGGTGAAGGGGGGAGAACAGTCCAAGTATCGCTCTCGGGGTCGTAGGCGGCGCCATCGCCATTCGGATGACCGGTGCCGTAAGTGGCGTACCCTCCCCACAACATCAGCTGATCTCCGGTCCAAACCCCTGCCAGGCTCTCCGATGGCTCGATCGGCATCGCCGAACTGTCAGACCACTCGTCGGTTTCCGGATCGTATAGGAGAAGTCGATCCCGATGTCCTGGTCCTGTATGGCCGGAGTAGATGATCACCTGCTCGCCAGTCCAGACAATTTCGTGGTGATCAGTCCACTCCGGCGGCTCTGCCAGCGTACGCCAGGAGTCGAGTTCCGGGTTGTATGCCGCCGCGGTCGTCATTCCGGGGTGAACGTAGCCTCCAATGAAGATCGCCTCAGTACCGGTCCACACACCCTCGATCCCTTCGACTGCACGGAGTCCGGTGTCGGGAAGTTCACGCCAAGTCCGGCTAGTTGGGTTGAATGCCCATGCCTGGTCATCTGGATAATGAAGGTCGCCGCCCGCCACAACCACCTCCGACCCGGTCCACACCATTCCCCCTATGGCCCGACGACCTTCGGGAAACGGCGTAACGCGCCAATCGTCATCTGTCGGGGAGTACTGCATCAGAACCAGATCATCGCCCCAAACCAAGTCGTCGCCATCTTCGATTGGAATGCGTCCGGCAACAATCATTTCCGTACCAGTCCAGATCGCACGTCGGGTCGGCCAGGAGCTCACCGCCTCGGGGGACTGTTTCAGGGACCGCCAGGATCCCAAGTCGGGATCAAACCCCAGACCGCTGGTGAGAGGTGGCGCCGAGACCGATCCGGTGACTCCCCCATATATCAGTACTTCCTCACCGGTCCACACGCCCACGTGTTCAGCTCGAGGCTCGAACGGTGAGTCACAGCCAACGCCCGTGTCATCAGGTCGATAGAGCGTGTCATAAAGGCACGGGTCGGGAGCGCTCACCACACTGTCGCCGGCCTGGACTCGTACCTCGCAGTTCTGATTGACCCAGAATCGGAGCGTAAGAGCCAGCCTCTCGATGCCCACGCCCTCAAGCGACGGATTCACTCGCAGGACGAACAGCTCGAATGGTTCACCAAAGCCATAGCCGTCTGCGGCAAGACGATCCTGTTGCCTCTCAGCCGCCTCGAGCCAGGTTGCGACGGATGGGTATTCGCCTGACGTCTCCGGTTCGAGTGACGGATCGATCACCGGCCCCTCCCCGATCAGGGCTGTCATCGCTGAGACATTGCCCCCGTTGTAGAACGAGATCATGTCCTCGAATCGCAAGTCAATCCCTGCTCTCGGCTCACCGGGAACACATGCGACTCCAGGATCCGGTTGCGCCACCGTCGAAGAAGAGGCGATACCTGGAGCGACCGTACTCGCCGGGGAATTATCAGTCGTCGATGTCGCTGTGACAGTTGAGCTCGTCCCGGCACCGCTGGTGCACGCGACAGCGATGAGTGCGACCCCCGCGTATAGCCATAAGCGCTGACACGTGTTCGAGCGTCCGGAATGCCCTGAGCCCACGCTGTCGATCTCTTGCTGCACGCCTCGGTTCTCTCTCTTCTCGGTCAAGAGACGCTGTAAACGACACAATCGTTCACCGGTTGGGACGATCCGGTTCCAGCGTAAGTCTTAGGACGAACACAGGGCCGTAATCGATGCCGCTCTCGGAAGACATCTTTGCGCTCGTCATTGCAACTCTTTCAGTGTGGTTTCTCAGAGGACCGGGGGTTCTCCTCACCTATGACACGACACGGGCCAGCGCTGCAAGGCCGATGTCTCCGTACGCACTTGCAACACCATGTGTTGACGGCCGGGAGCGGGTGATGCTGGCGATCGGGAAGCTGTCGGCGGCGTCGGTGGACTACTACACCGAACAGCTCTCCCACTCGGTGAGCGAAGACGCCCCGGTGCTGCGCGGCGGGGGGTCGGATCGCAGGGTGGACTACTACGCCGACTATCGAGCGCCGGCGCGGTGGATGGGCTCGGGGCTCGAGGCGGCCGGCGTTGATCCGGAGTCGCCGGTCACCAAGGAGACTTTCGCTTGGCTGATGAGCCACGAGACGCTCCGAGTTCGGCAAGTTCAGCGGTGGCGCTGTGTCGATGTCTGAGGAGCAGGCGCAGCGGCGACTCGCGGACCATGAGTCGGCGCTCACCAAGCGCGAGCGAGAGCTCAGAGCGGCTGCGCCGGTGGAGCGAGCACGTTCGAGGGTGGGAGCACGAGATCGAGGTCCGTGTGTGGCGATTGGAGGTGGTGAAGAAACTGGCGGCTCAGCCCTCGGAGGCTCGGGCGAAGACGGGTCGCAACGAGCGGTCCCCGTGCGGGTCGGGCCCCAAGTACAAGCATTGCCACGACCTGCCTGGGGGTAGGGGGCGCCCTCCCACATAGGTTCTTGCTAGCGCCGAGTGCCGGATAGCGCGCGCCGGTCGCGGCTCCGTTGGGACTTCGTCGGTGAGTGATATGTGCGGGTCGAGTTCCTGCTCGCCAACCAGTCAGGCTGGTCGACGGCGTGGGGTTCAAGTGCCAATCCCGGGTCGTAGTGTTCCTTCAATAGAAGAAGGGGATGATGTGAAGTTATCGAAGGCGGCCCGCGTCGCAGTTGGAGTGTTAGGTGGCCTGGTGGTGTTGGTGGGTTTGGGAGTCTGGAGTCTGGAGTCGGAGTATGGGTCGGGATTGAATTTCTCAACGGAGAGCGACGGCACGGTGCACCGGGTCTTTGAGGTGGACGAGCAAGCTCCAGAGCCGGAGGATCGATTTACTGTCGTTTTTGAAGGGACCGAAGAAGAAGCTTTGGCGTACATCGAGCAGAGGCGCGCCGATGGGACGAATCTCGTAATTCCCGGCCTGATCGTCGGAGCTGGAGCCCTGATGGTCATCGCGGCACTAATCCCGACCCGCAAGACCCGACCGAACGACGCTTAAGCCAAAGTCACCTGGTGCAACAGAGAGGTGGCCGGGAGGGAAACCCTCCTCGCCACCTCTTGAGGTGAGTTTCGTTGATTCGCTGTTTGGGATCCGAAATTCCGGCTATCTGCGGGCTTGCTTTCCGATTTCCCGTCGCTCGAATGTGAGGGATATCCCTCGATCTTTTGGCGAGTTCGACGCTGGCCTAGTTACTGGCACCTGACCTAGGAGAGCGCGTGGGCGTGGGATTGATCGCCGTCCCTAGCCTCTTGGAGGTGAAGCGAACATCGATCTACCCGCTCGCCGCTCTCTTGGGTTTCGCAGTCGGAGCTGTGGTCGGGGTCAATGGACGGAATTGCTTCCACCCCGAACAACCCCCATTCCTTCAGTGCATTACTGAAGACCCTCAGGACACCTTCATTCCCGCCGTCGCATTGTCGCTTCTCGCCCGTGGCGATAGTCGCAGCCATAGACCTGATAAGGACAGCACTCGAAGGTCGTTCCCGGAGTCGGGTTCCGATTTGGCGAAGGTGGCTATACGTCTTCCTGCTGATTGTGGTGGCGTTCCCGGCAGCCAGGATTGCCCTTGGGCAAGCTGCCGGCGGCTACTCCGATAGCCACCCGATGTTGATATTCGTGGTGGGGACTTGGGTCCTGACTCCCCTCATCCTGGTCGAGTTCCTGGTCTGGCTGCTTCGTCGTTTCGAGGGGCTCACTCGTCTAACGCCGGTCGCTGCAATCATCACGATCGGGATCGTGACCTACTTGGCAACAAGCAACCCAGATATTGCCTGTATTCGCCACTCCGCCGACAACGTTTTCTTGTTTCGAGGAGATGCAGGCCTACATCGTTCACTTCGTTCTGCTCTGCGCGATGGCGGGTTGTTGTTTGCGCCTGGGGGAGACAGGGAACAAGCGATCCGAGCCGATGACGAAACCGAATCGATCCACGCATAACGACCGATCGGGTGCACAAACGCATAACAGTTACCGAGCGAAATTGCTCATATCTGAAACAATCCGAGATCGGCACTTCCTGCTCGGCCGGATCTCGATCACGCTCGACCGGAAGGAGTCACGGCAGCGGAAACCCGCTGACGAACCTGACGGGTCGGCGTAGCTTTGGGCGGGATGCGATTCGTTGCCGGCCTTATGGTCTCGACGCTGGTCCTGGTCGGCTGTACCGACGCCGACGAGCGTTTCCTCGGGGAGCTACTGGATCAGATAAACGAACCGCAAGACGGGACGATCCTTTTGGCTCTGGTCAATGCCGACGGATCGATCAGTGCCGCCGACAAGGGCGCCACGCCCCTCGGACCCGATGACCCGATCCGCATCGCCAGCATCACCAAAGCATTCACGGCGGCTCTGGTTCTGACCCTTGTCGATGATGGTCTCATCAATCTCGACGCCTCGGCGTCCGGATACGTCCCTCGGTTCTCCCTGCCAGACGAGATCACCGTCCGTTACCTACTGAATCAAAGATCCGGGCTGGCCGATTACACGCAGGCAGCGATCTACGGAAACACCGAGGATGGCAACTCGACAGCCTGGACTCCCGACGAGCTCTACCGACTGATCGAAGACGAGAGCATGACCTTCCCGTCCGGCTCCAGGTTCGAGTACACCAACACCAACTACATGATCCTTGGACATCTCGTGGAGGAGGTGACCGGTCAGCCGTACCACCAAGCCCTACGGGAACGGATCCTCGACCCCTTCGGTCTAGACGCCACCTACCTGAGCCATTACGAACAGGGTGAGACTGCTAGCGAAGGTTTTACCGAGCAGCTGGGGGATTCGGTTGTACCGGTCGACTTCGACTACACCGCCATCGCCACCACCGTGTGGTCCGCTGGCGGACTCGTCAGCAATGTTGTCGACGTCCACGAATTCTTCGCCGCGTTGTCGCGAGGAGAGATCATCTCGCCGCCACTGTTCTCAGAATTGAGCACCGGAACGGGGATCAGCCGGGACCCCGCACGTCGCTACGACTATGGGCTCGGTGTCGAACTGTTCGACGCTCCGACACTCGTCTACGGCGCACGCGGCAACCTACCCGGCTACGTCACCCTGGTCATGCACTCCCCTGAGACACTCGAAACCTTCATGTATGTCAGTACCAACGACCGATACTGGAATTTCTCCTGGACGTTGGACGATGCCGCAGAACTGCTCAGTAGCTGACCTGTGCCCAAGACCAATCACTAGCGCCGATCACCAGTTCTCGCTCGGAATCGCTCATATTCGAGACTGTCCGAGAACGGCACGACTGCGCTCGGTTCCTCGGACCGTCTGACACCATCGTCTGGGCCTCATCGCCAACGCCACCTGTGACTTTTCGCACCCCCTCCAATTTCAGCGTCAACCACCCTGCCATGCCGCTGATCGAGGGGTCAGTCAAGGGGGACGGGAAGCGCAGAATGCGGGTTAGGTGTTGGTCAAGGCTTGTCGAACCTGCCCCCAGGCTGAGCGATATGAGCGGGCCCGGGAGAGGTCTGGACGCCCAGGTCAGGTGAACCGCACCAGCACAGCCACTGCCTGAGTCGAAGCTGTTGAAAGCATCGGCCCTTATGGCCCCTCACCTACCGAGAAGGAAGAGCGCGTCTCATACTGGCCACTTTCATCGGACAACGGCGAATCTGAACTATTCAGCCTCTATGAAACTCGTGGGATTGATGGTTTAGCGTGCGGGCCGCAGCTCTCCCTGACCATGAGTTTCACTTCGAGGACGTCTCGGTGAGGCGTCGTTGATGGGTCGTCGATTAAGCGTCTGAGCATGATCATGGCGCGTGCGCCCGCCTCCTCAGCGGGTACCGAGATCATGGTCAAAGCTGGCTTGGTGAACTGCGGAGTGGTGTCCTCGGCATAACCGATCAACGCAAGATCCTTGGGTATTGCCAGACTCCGCATTCCCGCTTCAAGCAAGACTCCAATTGCGAGCATGCTGGCACTGGCGACGACGGCAGTAGGTGGATCCGGATTAGCAAGCAGTTGCTTAAGTCCGCGCTGGCCTTCGGCCACTGTGAACTGGTCAACTTCTGCAAGGAGTTCTGGTTGGGCCTTCAGTCCGGCGTTGCGTAGCGCGCCGACATAACCCTCGAAAACTTCACCTTGGTTGGAGAGTTCAAGCGAGGCGGTGATGAAGCCTATCCGGTTATGCCCGTGCTTGAGAAGGTGGCTGGTAGCGAGTTCGCCTGCGGCGATGCCGTCGAAGGTCAACGAATGGCCGTCACGGTTGGGCTGGTCGACGTAGACGATGGGCGGTCCGCCGTCGCCACGTTCACCGGGGTCTGCCCCACCAACCGAGACCGCGATGATGCCATCCACTCCCCGGGCGACAAGCTGATGAATTGCTGTCGAGGCCCTGGCCTCGGAGTCTCTGGTATTCACGATCAGAAGGAGAGTGCCCCTCTCAGCTGCGACGCCTTCAATACCCTTCAAAAGGTCCAGATAAAAGGGATCAAGGCCAGCAATGAGAACCCCAACGGTGTTGGTCGTCACGCTGGAAGCAATGGCGGCAAGGGCTTTCGAACCCACCGGTAAGACCGTCGTGCCAACGCCATGGCGCGTCGTGACCAACCCGTCGGCTTCGAGCCTGGCAAAAGCAGCGCGGACAGTGTTGACATTGACGCCGAGTTTCTGAGCCAAGGCCCGGATCGCCGGTAGGCGTGCTCCAGCTTCGAGTTCTCCATCGGCGATCAGCAGAGCGATGTAGCCACTGATCTGGCCGATGAAGCTGACCTGGGACGAAGAATCGAGCGTTAGGCGTTGAAAGAGCCGCTCCATACTGTTGCACTCTACTCGCACACTGAGTTATAGTGAGCTAGTACACCGCTACACTACCCCAGCATCAAAGACTGCACGGCGGTTTCGACCGGAACGGAGGCGGTTGTGATTATCAGAGCACAAATCCTGACGGGAGTAACAGGAGGATACAGACACCTCATTGAGCAGATGGCACGGCACCAATACCGAAATGGCCATGCGACAGCTAAACCATGGTTGACCCCCATCGGCATGTTTGGTCGAGTCTCTTCGCCGCACAACACCGGCATGAGTTCGCCCGCGCCACGCCACCCGACAACCCTGTTGGTGATGCTGCTCATTCTCGCCGCCTGCACAGGCGGCGCCACGGGCACCACCCCGACAACCACCACCCCGACGACCAGAACCTCGACGGTCACCACCTCGACCTCAGAGGTGGCGACAACGATCAAAGAGACGCTGTCGGACGCGTTGATGGAGACGACCTGCCCGGACGATTTCCAGGCTTCCCCAGGGGGCGCCGTGATCTGCGCCTACCTGACCGTTCCCGAGGACCGTAGCGAGGCGGACGGTCGGCAGATCCGGTTGTTTGTGGCCCGCTGGCGCCCAGCCGGTGACCTTACCCCCGACCCATTGCTTGGATTCGACGAGCTTGGGTGGGCCTTGCACACCCCCGAGCCCGGTGGCGGGCCGACTGCACCGGTTGGTTACGGCGGGGAGGTCATCCAGCTCAACGTGCGTGGCACCGGACGATCGGAACCAAGCCTGGCGTGCCCGGAAGTCGAAGATGAGATCGCCTCATCCCTCTCCGCTGCGAGCGATGACCCAGAAGCGTGGGACGGTTTCTTGAAGGCGGTCGGAAGCTGCCACGACCGGCTGGTCGGCGAGGGGATCGATCTCGCCGACTACAACATGGCCGAGGCGGCCGCCGATGCCGAAGACCTGCGGATCGCCCTCGGCGTCGATCAGTGGAATCTTCGGGGGTTCGGCACCGGCGCCAGGTATGCCTTTGAGATCATCCGGCGCTACCCCGAGTCAGTGCGGGCCGCATACCTCGACACCCCGGAGGCTCCACAGCGGGATCTGCTGAGCACAGCCATCGTCGGCACCCGTCTGGCCTTGCGTGAGCTGACAGAGGCATGCGCCAGCGATCCAGTTTGTGATCAGGCGTTCCCCGACCTCGGAGGCGTCATCGAGGCATCGATGCTCGAGAACGCCGAGAACCCTGACCAGGATCTGCAAACACACGAGGGGATAGATGTCCCCCTTGTGTGGGATGATGCTTTGCAGCTCCGCGCAATCCGTGAAGCGCTCACTTGGACTCCAGAGCTTATCCCGTCCGCCTTCTTCACCACGACTGTTGGGAACGACTATTGGATAGCCAACGGCCCGGCCTTCCTCTTCGGCTACATCCCCGACGAGGACTCGCCAGTGTTCGATTTCAGCCATGGCGCTTTCTTCTCGACGCTATGCCGCGACCAACTCGCCTTCGTCGATCAAACAGACTTGACCACACTTGCCGAAGGGCACCCCTCGTATATCAAAGCCTTCGCCAACGCGCCGTTCTTCGAAATGTGCCGGGTCTGGGATGTTGGCACCGCCCCATCGGAAGTACACCAACCTGTCACCTCCGACGTCCCCGTCCTGCTCCTCGTAGGACGATTCGGCCCCTACGCTCCTCGACCACTAGTCGATGAGATCGCCGAGACGCTCTCCTCGAGCTTCATCGTCGAGCTTCCAAACGAAGGACACAACACGCTGTCGACCCTGTGCGTCAGAGATATACGCAACGCCTGGCTCGACAATCCAACCTCACCGCCCGACGCTTCTTCATGCCTTGCTGACCATCCAGCTATCGAGTTCGCTGGTACTTGACGACGTGCCTGGAGTGCCACGGGGCTCCTCGACACCCCGGCATCTCGATCCGTAAGCACGAATTGGAAGACCCTAAACAGGCGAAAAATCGACCGGCGCCGAATGGCAAACCAGTGCGTTTCGGTGGCGTAGGCACTTTCCGCCTACACCCCCCAGATGACTCGTCATCGGCGACATCGCTCCTCTGGGCTACCACATCAGAACGACCCCACAGGCTACGGAACAGCCGTCCCGCAGCCACCCACATCTTCAATCAGGCACCTCGGCGCCCTCTTGTGTTGTGAAGGAACCACTATGTGTGGTCGAAAGGTGTTCTGATTCGCTACGTGGACGGTGAACTCGAGGAAGCGGCGTCATCCGTGGGAGACCCCATCAGTCGGGCTCCCAGTTTCTTCGCCGCCGAGCGGTCGCCTTCCGTTGTTGCCTGGGGCGTAGATGGCCAACGTGAGTCGTGGCTCGGAGTGTCCGAGTCTGGCATGTGCGGTTTTGGCGTCGACTCCTTCGACGACCATGACCGATGAGCCATTGACGGACAGTGAGATGAATCAAGTTGTGGCCTGTTCAAAAGGCTTTCGGTAGCCTGTATCCCATGCCGCGGACTGTCTCGACGACATCGTCGCCGAGCTTCTTGCGGAGAGCGCGGACGTACACCTCAACTACGTTCGAGCCGGGGTCGAAATCGTACCCCCATACGTGTGAGAGGAGCTGTTCCCGGGAGAGGACCTGGTCGGGGTGGCGCATGAACGTCTCGAGGAGGCCGAACTCCCGGGCGGTGAGTTCGACGGTCCTGCCCCCGACCGAGGCCCGGCGAGTTCGGATGTCGAGCGTCACGTCGCCCACCCGCTTCACAGAAGGCTCGTCGCTAGGGGGTGACTTCAGCCGGACCCGGATGCGGGCCAGGAGCTCGTCGAACCTGAAAGGCTTGGTCACATAGTCATCGGCTCCGGTCTCGAACCCCTCCACCGCGGCGTCGTTGCGGGCGGTCAGGATGACCACCGGTATGCGCTCCCCGCGGCTGCGCATCTCACGCAGCGCGTCCAGACCGTCGAGTTCAGGGAGACCCAGGTCCAGCACCACCAGATCGAAGTTCTCGTCGCGTGCCAGGGCGGCCGCCGCTTTCCCGTCGGCGACGGTGACGGTGGTGTATCCGTGCGAGCGTAAACCCTTCTCCAGAAAGGAGGCGATCCGCTCCTCGTCTTCGGCGATCAGGATTCTGGCCACGACGGCACCCTCTCGGGCGGTTCCATCTCCAGCGTGTCGGAGTCATCGGTGGCGGTCCGACGGGAGATCGGCTGAGTTGTGGCGGGCAAACCGGGGAGGATGATGAAGAAGGTGGCTCCATCCCCGGGGGCGCTGTCGAGGTCGACGCGTCCTCCATGGGCTGCGGCGATGGTGGTGACGATGGCCAGGCCCAGGCCGGCTCCTTCCGAACGGCGACCGAACCGCCCCCGTGCAAATCGCTCGAAGATCCGTTCCTTCTCCGTGTCGTTCACTCCTATGCCGGTGTCCCGCACCCAGAGACGCGCGCCATCGTCGCTCCATTCGCTGCCGATCCCGATCTCCGCTCCCTCGGTTGTGTGCTCGACAGAGTTGCGGGCCAGGTTGAGAACCGCCTGGGTCACCCGCTGGGGATCGAGGTGAAGGGTGCCTTCAGCGCAGGCGTCGAGCTGCCAGGATCGGTCTCCCAGCGCCCGCGACTTGACCAGGATCTCAGTGGTGAGATCGGCCAGCTCGACCGGCCGCTTTTGCAGGAAGTCGGGCTGTTCGGCCTTGGCGAGTAGCAGCAGGTCGTCGACGATGCGGGCCATCCGGTCCAACTCGTCGGAGACGAGCGCCATGGTCTCGGCCCGGTCCTCGGGATCGTCGCTCATCACGTCGAGATGGCCGCGGATGATGGTGATCGGCGTGCGCAACTCATGGCCGGCATCGTCAATGAACGCGCGTTGAACGGTGAACGCCGTCTCCAGCCGGTCGAGCATCTCGTTGAAAGTGGCGGCGAGCCGTGAGATTTCGTCGTCGCCTTCCACCGGGATCCGTCTTGTCAAGTCGCTCTCAGTGATCGCCTCCGCGGTCTGGGTGAGATCCCGTACCGGACGGAGGAGACGTCCGGCCACGAACCATGAGATCAGGGTCACCACCAGGAGCACCAGCACACTGACCACTGCTTCGACCTGAGTCGCTCGGGCGATCTCGGCTCGCTCGGCTGCCGAGAAGTTGGCGATCACGAACACACCTCGTGTCTCTCCCTCGTATCGCAAGGGGACCGCCAGATAGTGGACCGGTCCAGCCTCGGTGTCGATCTCTCCGCCCTCTCCAGCGGTGAGTGATCCCCAGCGGTTCACCAGCTCCGGGACGGTGTCCAATCGCAGGGAAGCCGGGGTGGTCTTGTAGGGGGCGCCATCGACGAAGGCTATGTACACCTCCCCCTCCTCGGGAACGTTACGGGAGAGGAAGGTGTCGAAGATGGCCCTGACGTCGTCATTGAAAGGCTCCCCGGTGAGGGGGTTGCGTCCCCGGGCCAGGGTCTCCAACTCTTCTCGTTCCTGATCGAGGGCGGACTGGATGTCCTGTTCCAGGCTCTCGATCAACACTGCCCGTTGTAGGAACAACCCCGCCAACAATGCGACGGCGAGAAGGGCGGCGAACGAGCCCAGGACCCGCACCCGGAAGCTGGGACGAAGGTTCCAACGCTCAGTCATCGCCGTCTTCATCGTCGCCGTCACCGCCGTCGTCGTCGTCACCCGCGTCGTCGTCGTCACCCGTGGCCCCTCCATCGTCACCCTGAGATGGCGGTGATGGTTGGGCCGGAGAGGGCGAATCTGAAGGGGTGGAGGGGACCTCCGTGGGTGGCGGCACCACGATGTCGGCTCCTGGCGACGTTGTCCCTGCAGAGTTAGGTGCCGTAGTACTCGTTGGATTCGACGACTGGGAATCGGGGTCGAGCTCGATGGGCTCTACCGGGTACGGACCGGTGTCAGCGAGAGTCATCACAGCTCCGTAGCCCACCAGAAGCCCTAGCACGGCCGCCGCGAGCACAGCCACTATCCGCCCGGAACGGCTCATGGCCATCACGATGCCAGGCCTTGTATAGAGCCAGATGAGCTGAAGATGAGAAATCTCTCATCTTCGCAGCCTAAGGAGTAGCCCCAAGAGATGAGGAAATTCTCATATCTGCTTCAGGTTGGCCCCATCGTCGCCTGGCAGGCTGATAGCCATGGCGGTTGAGATTCGTTTGCCAACAGAAGACCTTTCGACCTCCGACCTGGAGGCATGGCCAGGGGAGCTTCGGCTGCTGCTGGACGAAGAAGCAGGTGAGCTGTTGGCAGCGGTAGCCGGGGCCGCTGGTGGCACCCTCGCGTCATGGCGGCCCCGGCAGGTCGATCACCAACCGGGCCGATTCACAGTCGTGCAGTACCGGACAACCATGGCCTGGCCAAACGGCAAGGCCACGTCCGAAACGTTTGTTGCAGCCACCGGAGGGCGCATCCCAGATAGTGGCGCGGCGGTGTTCGAAGACGACCATCACCGGGTGGCTGTGTGGCGATGGATCAACGACCCGTTCCTGCCCGGTCTCCTCGACGCCCTCGATCCCGCCAAGGTGGCATCCCTGCTCGACGACCTTGGCGTGGACGGAGGAACTGTACAGCTTCGTACCCGGGCATATCGGCCCGCCCGCCGAGCCGTCATCGAAGCCACCGGCCGGCGCGGCCGCCTCTTCCTCAAAGTCGTGCGCCCAGGGAAAGTCCGAGATCTCCACGAGGTCCACCGTCTACTGGCCGCAGAACTCCCTGTTCCCGAAAGCCTGGGGTGGACCGACGGAGGCGTCATCGTCCTAAGCGCCCGACCGGGTGAGACCCTTCGTAAAGCACTGCGCTCCAGTCGACAACCCCCACCGGCACCTGAGACGATCGTCGAATTGCTCGACCGACTACCCGCGGAGCTGGCCGAGCGCCCACGTCGCCGGGACCTCCTGTCGTCTGCCGAGCATCATGCTGGCGTCATCGCGGCCACCGTCCCAAGTTTGCGCGAGCGACTCGATCCGCTGAGCGAGGAACTCCGCGCCACGAACGATCCCGCGAGCGGTGACGTGACCGCGGTGCATGGCGACCTCTACGAGGCCCAACTCCTCGTCGATCGCGGCCGGATCACCGGACTGCTCGACGTCGACACCGCCGGTGCAGGACTACGCATCGACGACCTCGCCAACTTCTGCGCCCACCTCTCGGTGCTTGCCTTGACCGCGAACCGGCCCAAGCACATGAAACGCTATGGGGCCGATCTGCTCGCCTACGCCGAGCGCCAACATCCCCGGAGAGTCCTGCGGCCCCGCATCGCCGCCGCCGTCCTGGGACTGGCGACCGGGCCGTTCCGGGTGCTTGAGACAGGCTGGGAACGGAACACCTTGCGACGCCTCGAACTGGCCGACGAGTGGCTCAACGGACTCACTCATGGTTGATGAACGAACTCTCATCGCCATCTCAGAGTCTCTTCATCTGAGTCGCTCACCATGGACACAAATGATCCAGAAAGATCTCAAAGGAGGATCATCATGGAACTGAACCGCTGGAAACTGATTGCAGGTGGCGCCGCACTCGTCGGTGTCGCCATAGGAGGCGCCGCCGCCTCCGCCAACAGCGACGACGGATTCGACCTCAACGACCGAAAGGTGATAGAACTCACAGCAGACACGAGCGCTGCAGACACCGGCTTCGACATCGTTCCGGTCGACCTGTCGCCCGAGTCGCCCGATTCCCCGAATGAGAGCGCTGAGGAGTCTCCGGATTCCCCGTTCGACAGTCCTGACGATGAGGAGTTCGTGGATCCTTCGCCCGAGTCGCCCGATTCCCCGAATGAGAGTCCTGAGGAGTCTCCGGATTCCCCGTTCGACAGTCCTGACGATGAGGGGTTCGTGGATCCTTCACCCGAGTCGCCGGACTCACCGAATGAGAGCGCTGAAGATAGCCCCGCTGCGGCGCCTGCGCCCGCGGCTGACGACTCTCCCGGGTCACCCGATTCGCCGGGCTCACCCGACTCACCCAACAGCGCGGATTCCTGAGCCGCAACCCACCCTCAGCCAGCAGGGAGGCGAGCCCCTTTTCTCGCCTCCCTGTTGCTTTTGATCGGGGTTGTCGGATCGGAGATCGGCCCGGTCGTGGTCCATGCGATGCGGGCCCGGCCCCAAATACTTGAGGTGAGCCATGCCACGAACCATTGACGAGATAATCAGCCAGGCCGAAGAGCTAGCGACAGGCTTCGAGAATCACGAGCCGAACGCCGACGACATCAAGGACGCAAGCGCCCTTCGCGAGCTTCGTCAGGCTTTCCTTGCCCGAGCCGAAGCCGAACAACACGTCACTGAGGCGGTCGAGAAGGCACGTGCTGACGGGCACTCATGGGCCTCCATCGGAGCCATGGTCGGCACATCGGGCGAAGCCGCCCGACAGAAGTACGGTCAAAGGGCTCCAAGGTCATAGAGGCCGACCCAAGTACTCCACGGGGATCCTGAGTGACGCGCCCTGATCATCTGGGGGCGGACCGACCCTCTCGGTGATCCGGACGCTGCGAGCCTGGTTGCAGATGCCATCCCGGACTCCTGTACTGCTCGACGCTGGGCATCGGCCCTAGTTCGGTCACCCGGGCACCATGTCAAGCCTGGTCGAGGAGTTCTTGACACCCGCCTGACCCCGCTGTTCGCGTGGCGCCTCATTACCCCCGAGTTGGTGGTGAAGACTCCGCTCTTGTGGTCCTGCCGGGCCGGGCCCCCCGCTGGGGACGTGGGCCCCTGGTCTCAACGGGGCGGCTGTTCACTCGGAACTCGGGCGGATGTTCTGGTTGTGGTGGAAGACGTTGTCGGGGTCGTACTTGGTCTTCATGTCCACCAGCCGGTCGTAGACGGCGGTGCCGTAGGCGTCGCGGATACGGTCGGGGTCTTCGTCGGCGCCGAGGAAGTTGACATACACGCCCTCGCGGTAGCTATCGAGGGCGGCGAAGAAGTGCCTGGTCCAGGCGATGTCCCGGTCGGCGTAGTCCTCGCCGGACCGCCACACGCCGTCGAGGGTGATGGCGTGTGACGCCTGTCGGTTCCCGAACGCGGTGGCGGCTTCGGGCACGCGGCTGACCGCGCCTCCCAGGTGGAACATGACCGCGTACGACCGTGGTGACGTGCACGCGAATGCGTTCTCGGCGATCACGTCGATCAGGTCGTCGCGAAGCTCGGGGAGGTACGTCGACTTCCAGTAGTAGTTCCAGCCGTGCAGCACCGTGGAGTCGAGGGCGCTCTGGTGGTTCACGTAGGGCGTGGGTGCGATCAGATCGAGGACGGGCCTCCCGAAGGCGCGCAAGGGGCGGAGCACCTCTTCAGCGTCCTCAACCGGTCCTGCGTAGCAGGCGCCCACCAATATGACCGGGCGCCAGTGAAGTTCTTCGGGGATGACCGGCAGCGGTGGTGCGGTGCCGAATCTCACGACCGTGCCGAGTTCGTCGGGGGCGTTGCGCACGAAGTCGCGGTAGAAGTGGAGGACCTCGCCGGTGTCGCTGGCGTCCCAGAGGATGGGGCCGGCCAGGACGTCGGGTCCAACGCGGTGGAGCTGGAACTCGAACGAGGTGACCACACCGAAGTTGCCGCCTCCTCCGCGCAGCGCCCAGAAGAGGTCGGGGTGCTGGTCGTCAGATGCCCGCAGCAGTTCGCCGTCGGCGGTCACGACGTCGACGGCGAGCAGGTTGTCGACTGTGAGACCGTGCTTGCGCATGAGCCAGCCGATACCACCGCCGAGGGTGAGTCCTGCGACGCCGGTGTGGCTGACGATGCCGCCGGTGGTGGCCAGACCGTGGGCCTGTGCCTGCCGGTCGACGTCGCCCCACAGGGCACCACCCTGCACCTGGGCCGTGCCGCTGTCTGGGTCGACCCGGACGGCCCGCATCGCCGAGAGGTCGATGACGATCCCGTCGTCGCACACAGCGGTGCCGGCCACGTTGTGGCCCCCGCCCCGTACCGCGATCTCCAGGTCATGTTCGCGGGCGAAACGCACGGCAGTGGCCACGTCGGCGGTCCCGCTGCAGCGGGCGATCAGTCTCGGGTAGCGGTCGATGGCGCCGTTCCATACGGATCGGGCGGTGTCGTATTCGGCGTGGTCAGCCGTGATCGGCTGGCCCTGGAACTCGTCGATCTCCATGGTCGTCGTCTCCGCGCTCAGGTGGGTAACTGGTTGGTCGTCGGGTTCGTCCCCATCGACTGCTTCCATCGCACCACGTTGGACCTCGGTTGTGAAGTCAAGAATCTGGACTTCAAAACCGACCGTGGGTAGGTGACAATGGCGTCATGCGGACTTACGGCCAGTACTGCCCCATCTCCCGTGGCGCCGAGATCTTCGCGGAGCGTTGGACGCCACTGATCGTCCGCAACCTGTACCTGGGTTGTGGGAGTTTCAGCGAGATTCTGGAGGGTGCGCCGGGCCTCTCCCGCACTTTGCTCTCGCAGCGCCTCAAGCAGCTGGAACGGCTCGGCATCGTTGAGTCTGTACCCAAACCTGCCGGGAGCGGGCGCTACTACGAGCTCACACCCGCCGGTCATGACCTGTTCAAGGTCTGCGTGTCGCTCGGCGAGTGGGGGGCACGCTGGCTCGAGATCGCCCCGGAGAACCTCGATCCATTCGTGGCTCTGTGGTCGATGTGCAACGCGCTGCGCCGAGACCGGCTCCCGGATCGACGCGTCGTCATTCAGTTCGACTTCACCGGTCGCCAGTCTCCTGAGCGGTACTGGCTGCTGATCGAGGTCGGCGACACCGAGATCTGCAACACGTACCCGGGCCTGGACGAGGACCTGTACATCACCGCAGAAGCCGAAGCCTTCGTCAAATGGCACGCCGGCCAGCTCAGTTGGGCCGCAGCCATCCGGGACCGCCGCATCCAACTCTACGGCCCGTCATGGCTCGTCCGAGCCTTCCCCACGTGGAATGCCCGGAGCATGTTCGCTCACATCAAGCCGGTGGTCACTCAGGTCGCGCCGTATGCAGCTGGGTCGTAGCCTTGGTTCTGTCAGCTCAGACTCAGGTCATCGGGAACATGGCCGTTACAAGTGTTGGTGGAGCAAAATCGTCAGTCTCCTCATGTCCTTATGCTCGCTCGGCCAGGTCGGATACAACAACGGAAGACACTGCATGAGCTGGACGTAGGTCTCATAAGGTCCGGGTGTGAATCAGCTCGGATCGAAGGTTGACGTGGCGTCCATCGCTGCAGCGACGAAGTCCTTTAGCCACTGACTATCGACAGGCTCGGCCAGCACCCTTTAACCCTGCATCGCACGTCTATCGCTCATGCAGAATCTGAAAGGAATCTGGAAGGCAACCGCACACTCGGTACGGCTGTACCAGATCGCACGTATCGCTCGGGGTCGAGCTGGATTGGCGGTTGTGGGTGGCACCGGCTGTACGCCCGTATGCTCGGCGTTGGCTCTCTGTTGAGTCAGGCAGCGACTCACGAGGCTCAGGGGAGCAGCAAGGCAATGGAGAAAAGCGACCACGGAGAGGCAGGCAACATGGAGAAGAGCCAGTCGAAGAGAGACGCGTCTCCATCTGAGTTGATAGACGCGAGGATCGAGGATCTGGACCACTGGAGGGGCGAGATGCTCTCCCGGCTCCGCGCCCTGATCAAGGAGGCAGATCCCGAAGTGGCCGAGGAGGTGAAATGGAGAAAGCCATCAAACTCGATGCTGGGGGTCCCGGTGTGGTCCCACGACGGGATCATTTGCACCGGCGAGACGTACAAGAACGTCGTAAAGATGACCTTCGCCAAGGAAGCCTCCCTGAAGGACCCTTCACGCCTCTTCAATTCCAGTCTCAAAGCCAGCACCAGGCGCGCCATCGACTTCCATGAAGGCGACGAGCTGAACGAGGAGGCTCTGAAGGCTCTCGTTCGGGCCGCCGTGGCCCTGAACGAGTCTTCAGCCCACCGCAAGTCCGCAAGCTCGACCCGCGCGCGAACCGAGATCAGCTAAGACTGGCCGAGCGAAAGACGGATCATCGTTCATCGGTGTCCGAGTCGCTGCGCAAGTCTCATCAGTCACCACGACGGCCGTTCGATGCTCCTCTCCGTTGAAGGCACGCCCGGCCCTCGAGCTCACAATTGGTTCTACTGAGCAGCTGTGCAGCTGGTCGAGTGAGCAACCGGCCGCACCAGATCTCAACAGTTCTGTAACGGCCCAAATCTGAACTCGCAACAGATCAGGCACTTCCAGGATCGGCATTGGGCAGGTTTGCGGCTACGCAGCGTGGCGTTGACGGGTCCGATCTGGTGCCGTTTGGGCCGGCAGTATCGCGACAGCGGTTCACCCGGCCGAGAGGACCCAGTGCGACTCCGGGACAACATCCCCTAGCGATACGTTTGGCCCCTCACCGAGAGGGACGAGTGTCACCGATGAGCTCTCGACCACGACGACCCAATCTTCGCCCCGCGACCATGACGCCAGGTGTGATCCTTGTGAGAGCTCGAGGATGGGTGTCGCGACACCGCTTGGGTCGACTAAGACCAATTCGCCGCTGCTGACTGCGCCTTTGTCTGGCTCATGGGCGAGCATCACGAGGTGCCGGTCTGTTCCGGTCCTCGCTGGAGGCGAGGTGGCCGGCACGATCGGCCCACCGATTGATACCCATTCACCTTCGCCTGGCTTGTCGACCGGGACCGGGTTGTCGAGTCGAGCATCCGTGACGACCAGGGATCCGTCGGGGCGGAGGATGGCGGCACCGCTCCATCCCACCGACAGCGCCGTCCCCTGCAGCTGGGCGGCTACGGTCCCGTCGGTGGCGACCAGTCTGGTGCGAGGCCCCAGATCGTCGCTGGTGAGGATCAGGCCTTCGATCGTAGCTCCCACCGGTCGCCAAGAACCTTCGATATCGGTCGACATCAGCCGAGCAAGCTGCAATCCGACAAGGTTGACCAACTCAACCAGAGTTGGTTCGTTGTCAAAGCCGGGCTGCACGAGCCAGGTTTGGTCCCCGTCGGGTCCTGGAAGTACTTGCAGCGTGGACGCGATCCCTGGCACCTCTCGCAGGGGATCGGGTTGATACACCAGCGGCTCCGAATCGAGCGGCCAGTAGGAGGAAATGGTTCCGCTCGCCCACAGGTGGATGAATCCTCCGCCGCCGCTCGCTCCATCGATGGCGTCTGCTGGTGCTACGTACTGCCCAGGTTGGTAACGATGCACGGTGCCGGTAACGAAATCGACTACAGCCACGCTGCGCTCATTGGCGTTGACCGCTATTAGTTCGAGTCCGAGCGGCTCCGGGATCGAGAACCGACCCACCAGCGTCTCCGCCACGTCCAAGCCGACTCCCGGCGTCACGGTGATCGGCGAATCGGCGTTGAACACCGCCGCGTCCCCTACCTGGACACATTCCGTCGGGAACGGTTCCAGTCCCGCCATGCGTGCTTCAGCGTTGGCGTCGACGTATCCACCACCGCCCTCCACGCGGTCACCGGGCTGCACAAGTTGGCCGTCCGCAAGCACGATCCCGAAGGGATCAGACTGCGCCCTGGTGCCGACCGGCCACACCACCGGGTATCGAACGCCACCCGGATCGGACAACCAAACACACCCTGGGTCCAAGTCGACCTCCACGATCCCAGCCACGATCGCACCCATCCCGCCACCCGTATGGGAGTAGTGCGCGCGAAAGCCCTCCACAGATGCAGACCCACCAACAGCGTCGTCCAAGCGGCCGTCATCAGAAGAACAGCCTGCGAGGGCTACAGCCACGGCAGCGGCAACCAGAGGCCAATACCGACGCATCGTCACATCAGTATGACGAACCAACCAAGACCTGAGTTCCAGCGAGCGCCGATCACCAGTTCTCGCGCGGAACCGCCATACGAGGCTCGTCAGCGAGGGGCGAGAAAGTCGAGCACGCGCCTGCTGAGAAGTGCGGCAGCGGCGGCGTCGTAGGACGGCAGGCTGGCGTCGGCGAACAGGTGCTGATCGCCGGGGTACAGGAACAGTTCCGCGTGAGCAGCGGCTTCGACGAGCGCGTTGGCGGCGTCGAGATCGCCGTCCTCGACGAAGAACGGGTCCGCTTCCATGGCGTGGACCTGCACGGGGACCTCCGAGGGCCACGAAGAACCGAACTCCGACGTTGGCACACAGGAGTGGAACAGCAGCGCACCTCGCGCTCCCGGGCGGGTCTGGGCCAACTTCTGCGCCGGCAGCACTCCCAGTGAGAAGCCTGCATACACCAGCCCGCTGGGCAGGTCGCTCGCGGCGCCTACTCCGCGCTCGATGACCTCGCCGAAGCCAATCTCCCTTGCGTGCGCCACACCTTCGTCGAGGGTGTCGAAGGTGCGCCCGTCGTAGAGGTCGGGGGTGTGCACGGTGTGCCCGGCTTGACGCAGCTCGTCGGCGAAGTCAAGGAACCCCGACGTCTGACCCTGCGCGTGGTGGAACAACAACACCTCAGCCATCTCGTACCCCCTGTCCTTTCGTATGCGCACCATGAGCGCCACGAGCTGCGCTCACCGCCAACCGTCCAAGACCATAGATCGACCCAGCAACGTCGATCAATCGAGGCCGAGGCTCCTCCAACCGACGGTTCACCAGAGGTGCCGGTCAATGAACCTTCGAAACGAAACCCGCGAGGCGCTCGGACCCGCTCGACATCGACACCTCGGCCATCGATGTTGCAGATCATGTCTGAACGAGGACGCTCAGGATCTAGAGAGACTTGGATTTCAGGTCGGCGAAGGAGGCTTCCGAGACGTTCGAACTCTTCGGCGGTCAGGCGAATCTCGTCTCGCAATTTGGGCTCCGTCCCGTGACCTGTCGAAGCCGATGGATAAGAGGGCGGTCCAGTACCAGCAGGTCGAGTACGCGGCAAGGGCGACCTTGGCATACGTATTCCTCTTGGGCAAAGACGCTGATTGTGGGTCGATGAGGGGCCGATCCGGCCGGTCGGATCACGGCGACGCCGCACACCAGCGTGAGCACCAGTTGTCAGCTGTGAGTCAGGTTGGCGGTGGGAGAATGGCGCCGTGAAGATCCTGCTGATCGAGGATGACAAGAAGATCGCGACCATTGTCAAGCGCGGACTCGAGGCGGAGGGTTTCACCGTGGAGGTGACCTTCAACGGCTCCGACGGTCTGTGGCTGGCTACCGAGGGATCCTACGACCTGATCATCCTCGACATAATGCTTCCCGGTCGCAACGGATACCAGGTGTGCGCCGACCTGCGCGAGGCGGGTGACTGGACTCCGATCCTCATGCTGACAGCCAAGGACGGCGATCTCGACGAGGCCGAGGCCCTCGACACCGGGGCCGACGACTATCTGACGAAGCCGTTCTCCTTCGCCGTCTTGATCGCGAGGATTCGCGCCGTCCTGAGGCGCGCCGGTGGTCGCCAGCCGATTCCCGTCGAGGTCGGTGACCTTCGCATCGACCCGGGTCAGAGACGGGTCTGGCGCGGGGAAGTGGAGATCGACATGACGGCGAGACAATTCGACGTCCTCGAGTTCCTGGTGCGGCGGGTCGGCCAGGTCCTGTCCAAATCGGAGATCCTGGACGGAGTCTGGGACTACGACTACGAGGGCGACCCGAACATCGTCGAGGTCTACATCAGACGTCTCCGGGCCAGGATCGACGAGCCCTTCGGGAGACAATCGATCGAGACCGTCCGTGGCGCCGGGTACCGTCTGGCGACAGACGGAGGCTGATGCGTTTCAACAGCATCCGGGCCCGGATCACCGCCCTGGCTACT
>DASWKK010000055.1:0-5645 GCA_036396655.1 Acidimicrobiia bacterium | reverse complement strand
CTCATCGCCATCACCCAGCTTCGCCACCCACTCACCAAAGGCAGGGTGTTCTACGAGCGGAAACTGGAAGAAGGCAAAACGAAGAAGGAGGCGATCCGGTCGTTGAAACGACGTCTCTCCGACGTCGTCTACCGCCAGCTCAACACCGACCACAACAGGTAAGGCTCGGGGGGCAAACAGGAACGTCTCTGTCGCTTGCGTGACCGGATTACATCCTGATCACCGGCTCTTCAGCGCAGCCACCCCGAGCCGTTCCTAACCCTACGCCACAACCCGGCACAGCCGGGATACTCTGCCGCGTCCAAAACACCCCTTGACAAACAAACAGGTGCCGATCTGGTGCACTCGGTCCGAAGGAGTGCCATCGCTCATATCTGTGGATCTAGTGCGGTCCGGCGGTGGTGCTTGGTTACCCAACTCCAGCTTTTCTATCACTTTGTGTCACCCGGTCTGGGAGTCTGCGGCATCGTATGGGTGTGAAGGGGGCCTGGTGCGCCTAAGTGATGCGGAGACGTATGAGAAATACGCTGGTGAGCTAGTGCGCTTCGCTACGGGACTGGTAGGTCCGGATGACGCGGCGGATGTGGTGGCCGATGCCTTCGTGAGGGTGCTGGGCTCGGCCTCTTGGCCGGATGTGGACAAGCAGCGTGCATACCTGTATCGGACGGTGCTCAACGAGGTGAGGATGAGACACCGTTCCACGATGCGCCGACGCGCCCGGGAGCTGCGTGCATTTGACCGGGAGGCAGTGGTTGAGATCGAGGTGCGTCCTCAGGTGTTGGAGGCGATGAGCGTGTTGAGCACACAACAGAGAGCAGCAGTGATCCTCACCTACTGGGAGGATCTGACCCCAGGAGAGGTGGCAGGACGTTTGGGTGTTTCCCAGGGGTCGGTGCGTCGTCATCTCGCCAGAGGACGTTCGAAACTGCGGGAGGTGTTGCATGATTGATCGTCTGGATCGAGAGATCAGGTCGATGGTCGTAGAACTGATCGAAGCTAGTCCAGCACCGCACCCTGCCCATAAGGCTCTACGTTCCAAGTCGGGACCGGCTGCTCCGCTGAGTCTGCGGTCGGGGCTGGTCCGCATGTTGGCCGGGGCGGCGGTTGTTCTCGTGGTTGGTCTCGCCGGTGTGTGGGTCGGACGGAACCTGGTCCCGGTCGATACGGCAGAGATTCCAATTGTCAAAGGTGGAGAAACAGAACTGACGGGAGCTCCCCAAGACCTCACCGAACTCGACGAATCGCACCCTGCAATTCGTCTCCCTGCCCAGGGAGCAACCGACCGTGAATCGTTCGCCGAGGCCGCATCTGAGCAGGAGTTGCAATTCGTTTGTGCCGCAGGAGGCGAAGACCCATCTTGGGAGTTGTGTCTCGTCGCCCACGAAGGTGTCCTTGCAGTCGTGCCCTTTGAGAGCATCGAAGGTCTGGTCGCCAGAGTGACCGACTCGGATCTCACACAGGACGTCCTAGTGCCACTCGACACCGACCGACCTATCGGGATCCGAAACACTGGGCCGCTGGCCTCGGTCGATATCGAATATGTCGACGGGACGGTCGTCGGCTCGATGTCCGCACCATGGTCTCCCAGCAGAGAAGGAAGCTAAGAAGACAGCTCACTAAGTGCCGATCTGCTCGGTTTCCGAATGTGGCGTTATCACCCGGGATCTGTTGATCTCGCGTGGACCAGCACGCTTAACTAGTCAACCGATGATTCAATCGTTAAGGCGTTGCCAGCTGATCTCTTCTATTTCAAGTGTTCCGTTGGACCACCGGTGTATGACTATCTCCGGTGCCTCCGGATCCAGTGGGACCGAGACTATTGCGCTCGTCTCGGGCCCCGACACTCTCACGAGGACGCTGAGGCCATCCGGCGACCAGGAGGCAAAACCAACGTCAGTTAGAACCTCACCCGGGTACTCAAACGCAAGGCGCTGCTCCTCGGGATTGTCGGGATTCAAGAGTGTCACGCCATTCTCCTTGGTGACTGCCAGAAGGTCACCATCGGGAGACCACGAGATCGAAGGAGAAGACTCCCCCTCGACCAGATGCGTGTTGCCGTCGATACCAATCACATGAATCGCATCCCCTAGCACGGCGAGTTTGGACGCGTCGGGAGACCAGTCCATGTAATCGCCGCTGCCGACCAGTTCAGGCATCCATTCGGAGAGCGTCGCGAGCACCTTCGTTTCGGACCCGTCCACCGGAACAAGCCAGATCCCTGTGGTGGGAGCCGAATGGTCCACGAAGCCCCACACAGCAATGAAGCGTCCATCAGGGGACCACTCAATGCCGGTATGCCCAGCATCCATTGTGTACAGAGGCGTGAAACCGCCCCCGACCGTCCCGATGGTCAGTTCCCAGTTCGCGGTCACATAAGCGATTTGTGTGCTGTCGGGCGACCAGGTGGGGCATACGCGCCAGGTTGCCGTCGTCCGAAGGAGTTCTCCGGAGATGGCCGCTTCGTCTAGCCCAACAACGACAATCTGGGCGGACCCTCCAAGTTCACCCGGGCCGAGGCCAGTGTGATCCGACTCCAGATAAGCCAGCTTCGAGCCATCTGGTGAAAACGACGGGCAGAACTGATCGAGACCGTCACCCTGGGAACCGATGAGGCGACGCGGATCGACACCAGGACGGACCATGAAAATGTCGAGATCTGCAGCTGGTACATCGTCAGCGGCGAAGGCCACCCAACCATTCTTGATCTCGGTTGCTGGGGTCGTTGTCGCCACCGGTCCCTCGACGAATCGGCCCAGCATCAGAGGCAGGAAGGCCACCAGTACCATCGCAGCTGCGATCAAGCCCCAGACCCACGATCTCGAGGTTCGGCGTGTCCCCCGTGGCACCGTCAGAACGTCCTCTTCCAGCGGCGTCGGGGCGTGGAGCATCGGATCGGATTCGACCTGTCGTCCGTAGTCACGAAGCTGGGTCAACAGATCGGTCACAGCTCCACTCCCAGATCCTTGCGGAGCCTGGCCATTCCCCGCCGCTCATGAACTTGCACGGTCCCTCTCGCCATTCCCAGCACCTCGGAAACCTCGCCCAAGGTCCACTCGAAGCTGTGAAGCAGCATGATCACCTCCCGCTGACGTTCCGACAGCCGCCCGAGCGCTCCCGGTAGGCCGGGCTCGACCCACGGAATCTCAGAGACACGGACCGGTGGCAGAAAGGGGGTGCGCTGTCGGTTCAGGCTACGTCGGGCCCTATTGCGCCCGACGCCGAACACATAACCAATCGGGTTGGAAGTCGTCTGGACCCGATCCCAGTGCTCCCAGGCGAAGGCCAACGCCTCGGCAGTCGCCTCCTGAGCCATGTCGAACCCGAACGCAGCACCAAGCGCCAACCGCAGCCGAGGTTCAGCGACTTGGGCGAACTTAGTAAAGGGGTCGGATATCGGGACCTTCTGGTGCATGTTCACCGGATCCAAGTCCGTCGACGAGTCCAGATGCGTGACAACATCATTCGGAATCGTCTGCCCCGCCCGGACCGCCCGAGGCTGGCGATGTGGCGGCCTCATGACTCGGTCATGTGCCGACTACGTCCCGCAACGCGCCAACGAGCGTGTAGACCTGTTCCAAACCCGCCGTTGCCGCCTGCACGGCAACTACGAGACCCGATTCAGGGAACACCACGAGTGCCGTGGCGATCGGCGGTTCGAGGCCGCCATGGCCGATAGCCGGCCTGTCGTAGACAACTCCAGCCGCCGGCGTGTCCGCTTGAAAGTCGATCGTGCCCAGCCCGTACCAGCCGCCCTCGAAATCGGTCATCGCGCGAAGCGAATCGTCGGAGATGACGAATCCGCCGTAGAGCTCGTAGCCCCAGCGGGCAAGGGTGAGGGCATCAGACGTGATCTTCCACCCGTCGGCCGCCAACGCGTCCTTCACCGGGTAGGTGATCCCAGCGAGGCCGGGGGTGTTCAGCACGCCGGACTCAAGGGCGGTCGCTAGTGCTACACCCGTCTCGTGTTCGATGATCATGCCGAGCAGGATGTAGTTCATGTTGACGTAGCTGATCGTCGCTCCAGCGGTATGGGTCGGGTCGGGCAGCCTCTGCAACAACTCGATCGGTGTGAGTCCCGAGTCGACGAGTTCCTCGTACCCACCGGGGTCATGGAGACCGCTGCGCATTCCCAACAAGTCCTGGATGGTGGCTCCATTGGCGTCGAACGCCAACACGGCTTCGGGGGGAAGGTGGTCGGTGATGGTGTCGAGCAGGTCGAGCACGCCTTCGTCCACCAGACGCAGGACCTGGGCGGCGGTCACCGTCTTACCGATACTGGCAACGATGAGCTGAGACTCCGGCGTTAGACGTTCACCATCGACGTCGACTCCCGAGGCCCCCGACCAGCTCCCCGATCCTGCGAGGATCACCCCGGCCGCGACACCGCCGCCGATGGTGCGGTTGCTCACCGACTCGTCAAGCAGCGATTGGAGTGAATCGGCCACGGCCTCGGGGAGAGCGTCCTCAGGGGCCTCTGGAAATTCACCGAGTGCCGCTACCGGAAAAGCGTCAGGGCCAACAACGGTCGTGCTCGTGCTCGATGGAATACTTCTACTAGTGGTAGTCGTGGTGATGACATTGGTAGCCGTTGGACCCGGCTCCCCACCTTTCGGGGCAAGCCCCGATGATGTGGCGCAACCGCCGAGCAAGGCCAAGGCGACGACCGTTACAGTCGAACGTGATCCCCAAGCCACGTATCCGCTCCGGGCCCGTGATGCTTTGACCTTGGCGACCTCGGGACGAGCAGCCGAGGAACGAGCGCGATCTGTTCTCATCACAGTGATAGTGCCGCCACGAACCCATTTGTAAGACACCCGAGCTTCTAGATAACAGCGCGCATAGGTGCCGATCTGCTCGCTCCTGGGATGTGGGCGTTATCGCGCGGGAACGGTTGATCTGCGCTAATTGTCTCGGGCGGGGTCTAGCTCACGGATCCGGCTATCCGGAGCAGGGCCTCGGAGTCGAGTATTTGGCTGACAACCTCGAGACGAATGTCACGCGTAGTCTCGACCAATGCCGATCGGTCTCGACCACACCATCCTCGAAGTTCACGATCTCACCGAGTCACTCAGCTTCTATCGGGAGGTAGTCGGCCTCGAGTACAAAGGTAAGGATGGACCGTTCGAGGGGTTACTCATCACTCCGGACCTTGCACTCGAGCTGTATGACGAGTGGCCCGTGGGAGGGCCGCGTCATCTCGCATTCGCGATGGACCGAGCCACCTTCGAGGCCACATTCGAGCGTGTTCGCAACGCCGGCATCGCGTACGGTGACGGACCGAGCCAGACCGACAACATGAAAGGGCCCGGTCCGTCCTCTGGGGTGCACGGCTCTACCGATTCGGTCTACTTCAAGGATCCCAACGGCCACATCCTCGAAATCCTGACTTACGACCAAGCCCCACCGACCTAGATCGGCGCATCCTTTCGTGAGCGGGGCACAGTCGCAGCCGGGACGCCCGCACCGGACGTGCCGATATCGCGCACCTTCTGCAATGGTCGTTATCCACCCAGAATTGTTGTTATCGAGCCGCTGCTCACCAGGCGTCGAGGATCTCACCCACTGCGCGTCGGGCGGTTTCAGCGAAACCGGGGTTGGCGTCTCGGTAGTAGGGGATGGCAGAGATTCCCGTGGTCCGGGCCGGG
>DASWKK010000054.1:0-6416 GCA_036396655.1 Acidimicrobiia bacterium | reverse complement strand
CCCCAGACGTCGTGGGCCACCTCGACGGTCCGAGCCAGCTTCCGCCATTGGTCGTCGGGGGTGATCTGGTTTCCGTGCACGGTCGAAGAGAAGCCGCACTGATGGCTCAGGGCGAGTTGATTCAACGGAACGTTGATAGCGGCTTCGTCGATCCGCTTCTTGACCTCGTCGGCATCCTCGACTCGGCTCTCCTTCGAGCTCATCAGCCCGAGGACGACCTTCTTGTCCTCGGGCAGGAAACGAAGAGGAGCGAAATCCCCCGAACGCTCGTCGTCGTACTCGAGGAAGAAGACGTCGACGTCCATCTCGTTGAACAGGATCTCCGCCACCGGCTCGTACCCACCCTGTGTGACCCAGGCGCTCTGGAAGTTCCCCCGACACAGGTGGATCGCGGCCACCATGTCGTCGGGTCGGCCCTTGAAGGCGTCGTTGACCAGTCGGCTGTAAAGCCGAGTCAGCTCATCGGGGTCATCACCCCGGGCCGCGGTGCGCTCCCGCACCTCGGGGTCGCAGAGATAGGCGAGGTTGGTGTCGTCCATCTGGACGTAGCGGGCGCCCCGTGAGGCCAGGTCGGCGATCTCCTCCCGATAGGCGGCAGTGAGATCGTCGAAGAACTGGTCGAGGTCGGGATAGACCTCCTCGCTTATCGCCCGGCGCCCGCCCCGGAAGTGGAGCATGGACGGCGCGGGGATTGAGACCTTGGCCGTATTGGTCACCTGCGACGCCAGGTAGTCGAAGTCGGCGCCCTGGATCGGCCCGGCATGGCGGATCGGGGCTTCGACGTGCATCGTGGGCGGGGAGAACTCGACCTCGGTCCCGTCCGTGCGATGGAATCTGGCGAGGAATTCGCCCTCGGTCACCGTCACCCCGTCCAGCTGTTCCAGGAAGTCGAGATGGAACATGAAGCGTCGGAACTCGCCGTCGGTGATCCCCTTGAGACCCACGTCCTCCTGCTGTCGCACCACCTCGGCGATGGCCGCGTCCTCGACCTCCCTGAGCTTTTCCGGCCCAATCTCTCCTGCGGCGCGTTGAGCGCGAGCGTCGACCACAGTGTTCGGCCGGAGGAAGCTCCCAACATGGTCGGCGCTAAAAGGTGGGCGATCAATCATCGTCGTCTCTCTTGGTGGGTCCCTTTCGACCCGCCACGTTACCGGCATCGCTGGAGGGTGGCCGCGACGGCGGGTCGGTACCCCCCCCAAGACCCCCCTCCCCCCTTCGGGGTACTCCCCCCAACGCTCACTTCGTTCGCTGGGGGGAGAAACGAACGTCATGTTTCCTCCCCAGGAGCGCAGCGACCTTGGGGGAGGTGGCCCGCTAGGGCCGGAGGGGGTCTTGGGGGAGGTGGCCCGGAGGGCCGGGGGGGTTCTTGTTTCCTCCCCCCAAGACGCCCTCCCTTCGGGGTGTCCATTCCAGCCCGGGACGTCCCAAGACAAGATCGACCTAGACGGGGAGATCGCGTATCGCCGGTTTCCGACCGACGAGTCGCCGGGCACATCTACGTCACGAGGGCTTAGAAGGCCCGAGGGCTGCACAACGCCGAGGCCCGCCTAAGGTCGGACACGAGGCCAACGAAAGGAAACCTCATGCTGGAACTGTCCCCGCGGGCGGCCGCGGCACTCGAGAGCCTTCGTGAGATCGAGGGCATCCCTGAGGACCACGGCACCCGACTGACCGGCCAACCACAGCCCACCGGTGACCTCGCCGTGCACCTCGAATTCGTCGAGTCGGTGCCCGAGGACGACCAGGTTGTCGAGCAGGCAGGCATCCAGGTTCACGTGGATCCTCAGATCGCCGAACCCCTGTCCGACGTTGTGATGGACGTCCAACAGAGCGAGCAGGGAGAGGCGTTCGTCTTCGTTCCACAGGACTGATAGACCCGTCGGTAGGGCAGACTCCCCGCAGCGGACCATGTGCCGCCAAGTCGACCGGCCCTGCAATGCCTAGTGTTGGCTCATGTCGGGGACGATCGGGGAATCTCGACTCAGACGGATCCCGCGTGGGGTGTGGATCAGCGCGGCGGCGGCTGTGGCCCTCCTCCTCGCCGTTTCCGGCAGATATGGCTTTCACCGAGACGAGTTGTACTTCATCGTCGCCGGGCGACGAATCGACTGGGGATTCATCGACCAGCCTCCGTTGACGCCGCTGGTGGCACGAGTCTCCGAATCAGTCTTTGGGCTTTCGCCGACAGCTATCAGAATTTTCCCTGCGTTGACGGTGGGCGTGGTGTCGGTCGTCTCGGCGGTCATGGCGAGGCGGTTCGGCGCCGATCGAGCGGGCCAGGTGTTCGCCGCTTTTGCGAGCGGGTTCACTGGAGTTCTCCTCGGAGTGGGTCACCTTCTCAGCACTGCCGCATTCGACTATGCGTTGTGGACGCTTGGTCTCTGTTTCCTGGTGTTGATCCTCGATGGAGCCGATCCTCGGTGGTGGTTGGCGCTTGGCGCAACCGTCGGTGTCGGGATGCAGAACAAGTACACGATCGGTTCCTCGCAGTCGCCCTCCTGGTGGGGCTTCTCGCCAGCGATCAAAGGAAGCTATTGACTTCTCCTCTTCCGTGGCTTGGTGTCGCCATTGCCACGGTGATCGCCCTCCCAAATCTCATCTGGCAGGTCACCAACGGTTGGCCACAAATCGAGATGGCGGACGCATTGCGAACGCGTAGTGACGGCCCGTTGTCGTTTGTCCTGTCACAGCCGCTATTGGCTTCCCCACCCCTGGCGATTCCGGCAGGGGCGGGACTCTGGTGGCTGGCCCGCTCTGATGATTCCCGAAGATGGCGACCAATCCCGATTGCATATGGGCTCCTCGTCCTCACGTTCCTGGCAACGGGTGGCAAGGCCTATTACCTGGCCCCGATGTTCTCTGTTCTCCACGCGGCCGGCGCCGTCTGGTTTGAGCGTCTGTCCGCTGGTTTGCGGCGCGGCATGATGGCTGTGGCCGCACTCGGCGCCATCGGCTCGATACTGGTTGCTCTGCCGGTCCTGCCTGTCGAGCAATCGGGAACGTTTGACGCAACCGGGGAAGTCGGGGAGACCGTCGGGTGGACCTTGCTCGTCGACGACATCAGGTCTGCCTATGACTCGATACCGCCCGGGGAGAGGGACGGCGCAGTGGTATTCACCGACTCCTATGGAGAGGCCGGAGCCGTGGATGTGCTGGGTCGAGCTCAGGGCCTTCCGGCGGCGGCGAGTGGCCATAACAACTACTGGCTCTGGGGCCCACCCGACTCTCATGGTCCGATCATCGGGGTCGGTTCTGTCGCGCTCCTCCTTGACTCGATCTGTCCCGACCTCGCGGAAGTCGCCACCCTCGGCAATCCATACGGTGTGGAGAATGAGGTCGTCGGCAAACCGTTGCTTCTCTGTCTCGACCCGCATGGGCAGTTGTCCGATATCTGGGACGAGGCGCGCCACTTCAACTAGGCGTCCGAGGGCAATGCGTTCTTCCACAAAGTCTGGTACTTGGCGGTACTTGGACCAAAGGTCGGCGAATTCGGACGGTTTCGTGCTCGCTTCGAGACTCAATGCTGGCTCGCAATCTGGATGAGGTTGCCGCAAGTGTCGTCGAAGACTGCGGTCGTGACAGGCCCGGCCTCCATTGGCTCCTGGGTAAACACCACACCCGCGGCGGCCAGTCGCTTGTGCTCGGCGTGCGTATCGTCCACGGCGAATGAAGCCAGCGGAATGCCGTCGGTTACCAAGGCTTCTCGATATGGGGCAACCGCGGGATGGTCGGAGGGTTCGAGGAGGAGCTCCGTACCGTCAGGGTCTTCAGGCGAAACCACCGTGAGCCAAAAGTACTCCCCCAGAGAAATCTCGTTCTTTTTCACGAAGCCGAGCACATCGGTATAGAACGCGAGTGCCTTGGCCTGATCGTCCACGAATACGCTGGTTAGGTTGATTCTCATCTCGTTTGGTCCTTCGATTCTCTGTCCGGCCACCGTTCGACCAACGCCTGCAGCGGGGTTGTGTCGACAAAGTGGAATTTGTATCTGCCTTGCCGTTCGCTTCTCACCAAACCGGCTTCTTCCAGAACATCGATGTGTTGAGAGATAGCCTGTCTCGACAGGCCCATTTCATGGGACGCGGTCAGTCGCGCACACAATTCGAACAACGTCTGGCCGTCTCTTGCGACCAATTCGTCGAGGATTGCCCGTCTCGCTGGCGCGGCGATCGCCTGGAAGATGTCGGTCACCGCATTTGACGATAGGCAAGTCATCACTTGCATGTCAACGTGGTCTGCTATCCGTTCACCGTCTCCGGAAGGTCGAGGGCTGGAATAACTCAGGGCCCAGGGTCGTAACCGCCAGGGTCTCGTCGTTTCTGAAGCGCAAGACGTCAAGCTCGAACTCTTAATGTTGCGCCGATGCCACACGCAAAAGGCCACCTGCCAGGCGTGCCCGGCTAGGCCAGGATCTCGACGTACCCGTCCGTTCCGTTCACTCGGATCCGCTGCCCATCCCGGATCAGCCGGGTGGCATTCTCCACCCCCACGACGGCCGACAATCCGTACTCCCGTGCGATCACCGCACCATGGGTCATCAGGCCCCCCACCTCCGTCACGAGGCCCTTGATCGCAACGAAAAGGGGCGTCCAACTGGGGTCGGTGAAGGCGGTGACCAGGATGTCGTCCGCCTCGAGATCGGCTTCCGCCATGTCCAGGATGATGCGGGCCCGGCCCTCGACCGTCCCTCCGGAAACCGGCAAGCCAACCAGGGCGCCGACCGGCACGTCGTCGCGTCGGTACACGCCGGCGATGACCTCGCCATCCGACGTGAGCACCCGGGGCGGCGTCAGCGCTTGATACGACCTGAACTCGTCCTTGCGCCGGTGGATGAGCTGTTCATCCACCTGGTTCGTGCGCACCACTTCGTGGAGCTCTTGGAACGTGAGGTAGAAGATGTCTTCGGTCTCACCAAGCACCTGGGCTTTCACGAGGCGCTCGGCTTCTTCCAGCAGGGCCTGCTTGTAGACGAAGTAGCGGCTGACGATGGCGTACTTCGGATACTCCCGGTACCCGATGAAGGTCCGGACCCGGTCGATCATCCGCTTAGCTTCTTCAGCTTTCCGCTCCCCGTCCGGCAGGGCCCGCAACTTTTCCAGGACCTCGTGTTCCTTCTTCTCCGCTTCCTGGCGCCCGTGCTCGAAGCGCCGCTCGCGTTCGCCTGGCCCGAATTTCCTGATGTTGTCGAGGATCGCGGGCACGAGCGTGGTGGGGCGTTCGCTCCAACGTGGCCTGGTGATGTCGATCTCACCGACGCAGCGCATGCCGTACCTGTCGAGGTAGGCCCGGATGGCCTCGCGAGCTTTCTGCCCGCCCTCGCGCTTGGCCAGCTGGTCCAGGAAGTCCTCGTCCTCTACCTCCTGCAGCAAGGCGACTATCTCCGGATGCGGTCGGATCACGTCGGCGACGTCGAGGAGCGCCCGCCCCATCTCCGATGTGACGTTGTTGGGGGCGGACAACGTGAGCATGTCGGCCGCGTTCTTCTCGCCGAGCCACGTCTCCAACTGCTCGTTGAGCCACCACGTGGCCTCCATTCCCGCCATGATCGCCTGCATATTCAGCGGATCGCCCAGCACCCGCTTCAGCTCCTCGATGTCGGTCAGGATGTAGTCGAGCAGCGCCAACCCAGACTTCGTCCGGATCTCGCTCTTCAAGGCGGCGAGGGAAGCCTGGTTGCGGTCGATCAGCCCGGTGACAATGACCGGATCGGTCTCGATCGGCGCGGGTGGGTCGCCGGCCGGCGGCCCTGCTGGACCCTGGTCCGGGAGCGACGGGATAAAGTCGCCACGGCCGAGGATGGTCTCCAGCGCGTCCCGGATCAGCGGGTCGCCCTTCCCCATCAGCTCGAGGAGACCGGCGCGGCTCACCGGCGACGCCAGGCCCTGGGTGACGTCGACGAACAACCTCCCACCTGCCGCGTACATCGGCCGGAGGGCGGTCAGCCGCCAGACGGAGAGCCCAAGGGGCTTCATGGCGTCAGTCATCATCTGCGGATGACCGACCGAGACGTAGACGTGGTTCTCCCGGTCACCGACGTCGGGGATGGGGAACAGCGTGGTGATCGGCCGGCTCTGGACGATCTGGAAGCCATCATCGACCAGGCACCATTCGATGTCCTGGGGACGGCCGAAGTGCGTTTCAATACGCCGGCCCAGATCTACGAGCCGCACCACCTGCGCATCCGTCAACGCCGGCTGCTCCTGCCGCTCCGGCTCGATCGCCTCTTCCTGCGTCCCGCCTGCCGGCGAGGCGTGGATGGCGACCTCCTTGTTCGCGACCGTTTTGGCGATGATTTCGGCGTCCCGCACCTTGTAGACGTCCGCGTTCACCAGACCGGAGACCAACGCCTCGCCAAGACCGAAGCTGGCATCCACGGAGGCGATCTTCCGGTTGGACGTGACCGGGTCGGCGGTGAA
>DASWKK010000053.1:0-4962 GCA_036396655.1 Acidimicrobiia bacterium | reverse complement strand
TTGTGAACCCGTGGCCACGTTGAACCTGATGACGATGCCACCACCACCACCCGAACCCGAGGCACTGGACCATACGATGTTGGGGTCTTCCGGATCGGGGGTCGCCCATCCACTCTCACCCCCGCCCACGGTGCTCCACATCCCCCTGAAGATGGTGCCGGGCCCGAAGAACCCTTGGGTCTTGCTGTTGCTGGGTCCCCTGGCCGACGGGCCGTCCTGTCGATTGCTGAGCACGTAATACGGCACATTGTTGTCTGCCGTCACGTGATACATCTGGGCGATCGGCAGCATCGTCTGGTTCCAGGTCTTCCCCCTATTGATCGACACCGAGACACAGCAATCACTTCCGACCACCATCCGGTCACCATCCGCGGGGTCGATCCACATGTCGTGGTGATCCCATCCGGGGTTCTGCTGGAAGGGTACGTCGACCGTGGTCTTTCCCCCATCGAGCGTCATGGCGTACCCCGCGGCAAGGAAGTAGGCTTCGTTTTCATCCTCGGGCGACACCATCATGCGTGTGTAGTAATGCGTCCTCCCCGCGAGTTGACGATCGTGACTGATCAGTGACCACGTCGCTCCGCCGTTGTCGGATCGCCACAATTCACCGGATTCGGCCTCGAACCCCTCATAGGGAACCCCGTCACTGGTTTCGATCAGGGCATAGACGCGATCGGGATTGCTCGGCGACACCGCCAGGCCAACCTTTCCGAACGCATGCTTCGGCAGTCCGTTGCCTTCGAGGCGCTTCCAGGTGGTCCCACCGTCCGTGCTCTTCCAAATGCCGCTCCCAACACCGCCGCTCGTCCGGCCCCAAGTGCGAATCTCGAGCTGCCAGGTCGCGGCGTAGAGAATGCGAGGGTTGCTCGGGTCCATGACCAGGTCGATCGCGCCCGTGCTATCGTTGACGAAGAGCACTCGTTCCCAGGTGTCACCCCCATCCCGGGTGCGGTAGATGCCGCGCTCGGGTTGGGGCCCGTAGGCGTGACCCATGGCGGCAACGAGCACGACGTCGGGGTTTTTCGGTGCAATCACGATGCGCGCGATCCGACCGCTGAGGTCCAGCCCCTTCTTGGTCCATGTTTTCCCCGCGTCGGTGCTCTTGAACATTCCCCATCCGACGGAGATATGGCTCCGGATGAAGGGTTCCCCCGTTCCGACCCACACCACATTCGGGTCGGATGGTGCCACGGCAATCGCCCCGATGGATGAGACGGGTTGGTCGTCGAAGATGGGGGCCCAATGCACTCCCCCATCGGTGGTCTTGAACAGACCCCCCGAGGCGGCGCCTGCGTAATAGGTCAACGGATCACCCTGAACACCCGAGACCGAGGCGACACGATTGCCCGCCGGGCCGATGTGGCGGTAGGTGAGCGTGCCGTAGTCGTCGGGGGCGATCTGCGCCGTCGCCGTGGCGGCGTACACGGTCATCAAGGCACAGGAAAGGAGCGTGGGAGAGACGGTTCTGAGGCGACGCGACATGGTGACATCTCCTACGGAGTTGGCTCGAGGCGATCCGCTAGGATACCTCCACATCACAGCCGACTGCAAATCGGCCCCTCTCGAGGAAGGGGAGGGGCCGGATTGGGGTGTCTGTCGATCAGGACGCTAGGTCAGCGCGGCTGCCAGACGTAAGGGATTGGTCGACCGTCGAGGAGAGCGGGCTGCAACTTTCGGGCGGTCCACCGCTGTTCGAAGTCGTCCTTGTTGAGATTCGTGGGGCCCGAAATCAGTTCGGCCTTGGTTACCTCTCCCGTCTCGGTCACGGTGATGTAGGCAATCATCCGCCGCTGGGGACGCTGGGACCGTCGCGATGTGCTTGCACCCTGGGGGCCACGGGAGCCACCGCTCGATGCGCCGGGGGCTTCCTCACCCAGGAGCGGGGCTGGGTCGCAAAGTTGAGGTCGCTCCGACTTCACCTCGACCTTGTCCCCCTTCCACTCAACCACGAGCCGAGCTGCCCAGGGCCCGGGCTCTTCCGTGTCCCGAAGCACACCCGCAATGGCCGTTCTCACGGCTTGGGTCGTCTCACCGTCCAGGGAGGAGGCGATCGCCACGGCGTCAGTGAACGCCCCCGTCTCTCCGTAGAACCCAGTAACCACGACCTTGGCTCCCTTCGGGCCCGAGATGGCCGAGAGCGCCGGCATCAGTGTGGTGAGATCGGCGAGAGACTCCGCCTTGGGGAGATCCTTGGGGAAGTCGGCATTTCGGCATCGCCGACCCGTCGGGGTTACATCTACCAACTCGGTCTGTCCTAGGAGCGGCGTGGCTGCGAGAGCGGAGATCAGTAACGTCGCGAGAGAGCATCGCATCATGGCCTCCTGTGTAGGGATCACTGGAATATTGCTTGCCTCGACACTGGGCACCTTATCGTCCCCGTTTCAGCTCCAGACCGTTGAGGCGGGTCGGCCCAGGGTAAGACTCAGCCGGTCCTTTGAGCGCCAACCAGAGCGCGAGGTTGAAGGCTTCCTCCTCGGCCACATCCTCGAACGAAAAATCGAGATGCTCCGATTCCCTGGCCCCAGGCCCGTCAACCGGATTCCGTTCAGCGAGTGACTGACCGGGGATGAGCGCGGCGTAGGGTGACAGGTCGGGCTCCGTGGTCCAAATGCTCCGCAACGGCCGCCCATAGAAATCGAACTGGGACATCTGCCCCAGGCCGAGTATCTCTTCCATGGTCGCCAGCACATCGGTGGTGTTGACCCATCTGTGGATGGTGCCGGGCCGCGTGTAGGGGGAGACAACCAGCAACACCGACCGATGGGAGTCGACATGATCGGGGCCATTCTGGGCATCGTCCTCGAGAACGAATACCGCGGTAGTGCTCCAGAATCGGGACTGCGAAAGCGCCTCGATGATCCTGCCCAGCGCGAGGTCGTTATCGGCCATGTAGGCGCGGGGTGACAACTCTCCTGCACGGGCACCCATAGTGTGATCGTTGGGGAGTCGCACGATCTGCAGAGCCGGCATCTCGTCGTCTGCTATGAAGCCTTCCAGCGCCCTGATCCAGACATCGGCGCGAACCTGATCCGGTATCGAGAGATCGTACGGGGGGAAGTCAGGATCGGTGTGGTCTTCGAGGAAGGGCTTGAGACCCTTGTAGCCTGCCGGCATCGGACCATTGGGGTCGACATCGTCCGGCACCACGAACTCACCGAAGTTCCGGAAGGTGAGTCCCGCTGCCTGGACCAGGTCCCAGAGGTATCCGTTCGCCGGCTCGTTGACATCGTCACCGTCCGGGGGGCGGACCCCACGATTGGTACCCTCGTAATCGTAGCTCCGTCCTCGACCGGGACGTGAATAGTTCGAGGGGACGGTCTTCTGCAAGTAGTCCGTCGTATATGCGGCCATCGACCAGTTGTGGCCGTCAGGGCTGACCTCGGCGTTGACGAAGAACCTGTCGTAGAGTCCGAAGCGGTCCGCGAGCGCATGATGGTTCGGCGACACGGCTCGCGGGAAGTAGGTCAGCGAGGTGTCGCCGTCTCCCTGTCGCATGTCCCCGAACACCTGATCGTAGGTGCGATTCTCCTTGATGATGTAGATCACATGCTCGATCGGTGGGTACGCCGGCGCGGTGCGCTCGCGATCCCAATTGTTGGCACGGGCGACCCGTGCCGAGAGAGAAGCGAATGCGCCAGGGGGTAGTCTGGCCTTCGTCGACACGGTGAGCGACGAGGATAGCTGGGCCAGGGTGTATCCCGGCGTTCGACTCGATGCTCCCGCGGCGCGCGGTCCGTCGATCGAGTTCGCCAGGGTGCCGGCACCTTTCCCATTACCCATGATCAACGTGTCGCCGAAGACGGCGACAACGGTCGGGTACCACTCGGTGGGGATCCGGCCGACGAGACTGTCGCTCCCTGTCGCCCCATTCACCCCTGACGTCCTCGCCGAGAGGTCGAAAATTGCGACCGCGTTATTGTCGGCCTCGGCGACGTAGAGCCGGGTTCCCTCCACCGAAATGGCGAGTGCGTTGGGTGTGCTGCCCTCCGTCGGGCCGGCTGGGGCCGGGTCGTGAAGATTGGTCAGAAGGGTGCCACTGCGGAGGTCGACGACGCTTACCCGATCGGTACTTCCCGAGGTGACATAGAGCCTGTCCCCCTGAAGCAGCATAGCCGAGGGGTGACGAGCGACCTCGATTCGTCGTCGAAGCACAAGACCGCCTTCGATCGAAGGTGCGTAGTTCCAGATATCGTTGCCACCCCACGACGAGACGTATACCTGGCCGTCAGGTGCGGCGACCACGTCGTAGGGGTATCGGCCGGCAGGGAGTCGAAGGGTGACACGCCCCGTGGCCAGCTCGATCACTGCGAGTGAGTCTGCAAGGTTCTCGGCAACGTAGAGCCACCTTCCGTCAGGCGAAGGAGCAAGCCCAGCGGGATAGCTGGTGCCCGAGCGATTCGGGTCTGGTTTGAGTCTGAGGATGAGACTGTCCCGGAGGGTCGCCCGTCCGTTGCGCCAGTCGTACCGGTAGACCACGTCCTGATTGCCGCCCGACGCGAAGAGGGTTTGACCATCTGGCGCGAAGGCGAGACCGATGAATGCCGCGGGCTGCACTTCCGTCTGGAGCACGCGCCAGGTCGCACGGTCGAGCACCTGGATTCCTTGCTCGCCGTATCCGCTGAGGGAGAGCACGACGCGGCGGCCATCGGGTGCCAGGACCATCCCGAGCGGAAGCTGGCCGATGGGGAAGCGAGCCCCGTCGGGGTCGAGTGTCACCCCAGTCGGGAGAGGCCGCTCTGCCGCAAGACCGTCCGACTCCCGGACTCCACCTGGACCGGGGGAAACGCAGGCCACCGACAACGCGATCCAGACCGCATGCCATTCAGATTTCATGGCTCAGAAGGTACTGATTGCAATCGACCACGGCGACCCGGTCGGTGCCAAGGGACGTCGAGGTGGTGAATCGGCGTTCCCTTGCGAAAAGGTGTGGGTGAGCGTCCCTTTGCACGCGTCCCCCCACAA
>DASWKK010000052.1:0-3313 GCA_036396655.1 Acidimicrobiia bacterium | reverse complement strand
TCCCTATGACTCGGTGGAGCCCAGACGGGGAGGGATGGTGAACTCAGGGTTCCACGACGAAATCAACGACATCGTTGCGTCACGCACCGACGAGCTGGTCGAGATGTTGCGGTCGTTCATCTCGGTCTCCTCCGAGAATCCTCCCGGGACCGGTCTGCGGGAAGCGCAGGACTGGATCGTGGACAGGCTCTCGACCTACGGAATTCCATACGAGATACATGACACCGCCCGGGGCGGCACCGACCACGCGGTCATCATCGGGCGGGTGGGTAATGGTGGCGAACCGTTTCTCTACATGCATGGTCATTACGACGTCGTTCCCGCCTTCAGCCCGGAGCAATTCCACCCTCGAATCAGCGATGGCTCGGTCTATGGACGTGGGGCGTCGGACATGAAGAGCGGTGTGGTGGCGATGCTTCTCGCAACGGTTGTCCATCGTGATCTAGGTGGTGCCGGCCAAGTCCGTCTGGTCTATGTGCCGGACGAGGAGACAGGCGGAGCGGACGGGTCGGAGAGGATGTCCGACCTGGGTTTGGTGGATCCGATCGGCTGTCTCGGAGCCATCGTCGGGGAGCCGAGCTATCCGGACATTTGGTATGCCGCCAGAGGCGCGTTCACGGTGAAGGTCACCGTGAACGGAAAGCCGGCGCATGTTGGTTTGCACTACACGGGCGTCAACGCGTTCGAACATGCTCATCGAGTGGTCTCCCGCCTGCGGTCCTGGCGTGACACCGTGGCCTCTCACAAGACCGACTTCCGCATCGAGCCCGAAGCAGCTCGCGCCTCCATCGCCCTCATCGGCGGGGTCAGCGGGGGCGGCACCAACTTCAACATCGTTCCCGACGAGTTCAGCTTCACGATCGACAGACGTCCCAATCCCGACGAGGACTATGACGAGGTGCGACAAGATCTGCTCGATTTGCTCGACGAGCTCGCCGAGGAGGATGAGCTCCGTGTCGAGGTGCTCCAGGACGCGCGACCTGCCAGCACTCCCCCGGACCATGATCTCGTCAACGTCTTGCAGGGCAACATCGCCCGGGTGAGGGGTCGCCATGCCTCGCTCTCGATGTGCCCTGGCTGTCTCGAGACCAGGATCTATAGCCAACACGGAATACCTGCACTGGCCTATGGGCCCGGGCCGACGTCTGCCATGCATGCCCCTGAGGAGCACGTGCCGACCTCCAACCTCGTCGAGGCGTGTGCGGTCTACGCCTCGGTGTTGGGCGACACTCTCGGCTACGGCCCAGAGCGCCCCACCTCGTGATCGCGGTCGAGTAGCACCTTTGTTTCGGTGGTCACCGTGGGCCGCTGGAAAGGACCGTCGGCGGCCAAGTGATGGGATCTGACTCGCTGAACAGATAACCCTGACCGAACTGAACTCCGAGGTCGAGCAGGGATGCCTCCTCCTCTTTTCGCTGCACCCCTTCGCAGACCACCAGTATCCCGAGGTCGTTGGCCATGGTGGTCAGACCCCGGATCAGAGCTCGGTTCCCAGGAGTGCTGTCGACGTCGCAGACCAGGCTGCGGTCTATCTTGATCATCGCCGGTAGGAGTCTGAGGATGTGCCACAGGTCGATCTCGCCGGATCCGACGTCGTCGATCGCCAGTCGGATACCCCGCCCACGCAGACTGTCGACCACCTCGCGGGCTTTCTCGTAGTTGCGGATCGACGCGGTCTCGGACAGTTCGATGACGGTCTGGGCCGGGTCGACACCATCCAATGCCTCCAGAAGCCGGGACGACATCAGAGTCGAATCGTGGACGTTGATGGCGAGGCAACCCTCGAGGTCATTGGAGGCAAAAGCAACGACGGCTGCATGGACACAAGTCAGGTCGAGTTCGACCTGCAAACCGGAGGCTTCGGCCACCTCGAACCATTCGGGAGGGGAGGCGAACTCGAACCGGGACAGCGCCTCGTAGCCGAACAGGCGCTCCTCGCCACGATGTCTCGCTCGAAGGTCGACGACTGGCTCAAAGATGATGTTCGGACCACCTGCTGCGAGCACCTCTTCGATGGCGGCCCGCGTTGGATGACCGGCGAAAGGATCTACCGTCGCGTCCGGGGATGGGAACAGGATCCGGTCCTCGTCGAAACCAACGGGGAGAGTGAGCTCGAACACACTCTGTCCCGCCTCTCGTTCGTAGGTGACATTGCCGCCCATTGCACGAGCCAAGGTGCGGGCCACCGAGAGCCCCAGACCCAGCGACGGCGCCAGACCCTTCAGGCGTGGGTGGGTGTAATGCGGCCGGAAGACCAGGTCTTCAGCGCCGGCCGGCAGACCTTCGCCGTCGTCTGCTACCTCGACCACGACCTTGCGGTGTGCGTTGGAGATCTTGACCCCGATGTTCTCGCCCCCATACGAGCCCGCGTTTCTGATCAGGTTACGGATGATGTGCTCGACCCACTTGTGATCAGCATGAGCCATCGTGTGGCCCCGGATTGTGATGCGGGAGCGAAGAGAGCTGCCCAACCCCAAGATGGCATTCTCGACGATGCGACGTAGGTCCACTTGGTCTTCGAAGACGATCAACTCACCGAAATCCGACCGGGCGGCAACAAGGATGTCGTCAACCACATGGGCTGTCTCCTGCGCCTGGATGGCCAACAGATCGATGATCTCGTTGCGAACACCGGCGTTCAGGTCCCTGGTCCTGTCCTGGAGGAGCTGGGTCAAGCCCACGACACCGGTGAGAGGCGTGTTGATGTGGTGGGACGCGGCGGCGAGGAAGTCCTCTCTCTTGTGGTGAAGGTCGGTGTCTGTTGCGAGATCGGAGTGCAAATCGCCTCTCTGCTTGCCTCGTTCAGCCAGCACGATCAGAAATAGGACCAAGACGGGGGTGACCAGTGCCACCAGAATCCCAGCGGCGGTGACGATGTCCTGTGTCATCGAGGGGCATCCTCTCCGTCGCTAACCGGCGAGGCGACGAAACGGGTCCGACTCGGTTTCTAGGGCGGCGGCAAAGGCCGCGATCTCCAACTCGGTGATCGGGTCTTGTTGGACGATCTCGACGCTCGCTCCGGTCGCCAATAGCACGCTGACCACCCGAGCGTTGGCGGGTCGGCGCTGCGACCCGGCGCAGGTTGGGCAGTTGAAGCGATAGTGACCTTCTCGACTACCGTGCAGCAGCTCCAGCGCCACCTCCGTGCCTACCAGCTCGATGGCACCACAACTGGTGCAGGTTGTCTTGATGGTCGTCATCCTTCATCTCCGCGTCGATTGCGATCTGGTCTCCTCCGTCGCCGGCTGCTGCGTGGATTGCGGCAGCTACCTTCGCTATCGCTGCTCGTCGCCCGGTGTTACGCGGACTCTCT
>DASWKK010000051.1:0-12835 GCA_036396655.1 Acidimicrobiia bacterium | reverse complement strand
GACCAAGATGATCGCCTTCGCCATGCAACGCATCCACTCCTCCGCTTCGGGTGTGCCGATGTCGAAAGGCATGTGACGCAGACGCAGCCGAGGATGTCCTCGTCGCTCCATGTACAGGGCCGGCCCGCCCAGCCACCCACTGAGGAACTCGTAGAGCTTCTGTCGTGAGGTCGAGGTGTCCCTGGGAAGCATCGCTCGAAGGCGGGGCGACTCGGCATCGATGATGTCGTAGAACTCCTCGACCAGGGCGCGCACTGAGCTGTCACCGCCAATCTCCTCATAAGGAGTGGGGGCATCACCCCAGGGGTGGGCGCTAATGGGCTCCGGACCGATCTCCATCAACGACCAAGCTACCGGCCGCCCGAGCCTTACAGTCGGGCCGCGAACATGGACCAGCTAAGCCGCCGGACCTTGAACCGAACCACCCTGGACCGCCAGTCGCTGCTCAATCGCTCGACGGTCACTGCAAACGCGATGGTCGAGCAGTTGGTGGGGATGCAGGCCCAGAACCCGAATGACACCTATTTTGCTCTCTGGTCACGGATCGATAATTTCGAAGCTCAGACTCTCTCGACAATGGTCGAGAGAGGAGAGGCGGTGCGTGGTCAGCTGATGCGGGCCACGATCCACCTGACAACCACACCGGACTTCCTCTCGCTGCGTCCTCACCTCCAGACAGTCTGCGCCCGGACCCTGGGCTCCACGGTCTTTGCCCGGGATACCAACGAGGTGGACCGAGAGGCAGTGCTGAGGCTGGGCAGGTCGTTGCTCGACAGAGAGCCGATGACCAGGGCGAGGCTGGGTCCCCTGCTGGAGGCAGAGTGGCCAGACGTGCCAGGCGCCTCGCTGGCTCAGGTCGTCACCTATCTGCTCCCGGTGGTCCAGATTCCCCCACGTGGGCTATGGCAGCAAACCGGGGCCGCGGCATGGACCACCGTCGAGCGCTGGACCGGGTCCGAGCTCGTGACCGGGTTACCGGTAGAGGATGTCCTGCGACGATATCTCGCCGCCTTCGGGCCGGCGTCTGTCGCCGACATGCGGGCATGGTCCGGTCTCTCCGGCCTCAGAGAGATCGTGGATCGCATGCGTCCGCAGCTTCGTGTCTTCAGGAATGAGAGTGGCGTCGAGCTCCTCGACATTCCCGACGCACCCATCGTGGACGAGGACACGCCGGCTCCACCACGATTCCTGCCGGAATACGACAATGTCTTGCTTGCCCACTCCGACCGTTCTCGGTTCTTCCTCGATGGTGTGACGCCCCAAGGTTGGGTGGGGAATCTGTTGATCGACGGAGTTTTCAGCGGGGGATGGAAGGTGCACAGCGACAGAGGCGGTCATCGGATGGAGATAATGCTGCAGCGAGCCATCCCCCGTGCCGAGGTCGAGGCTGCGGTCAAGGAAGGCAACCGCCTGCTCGCCTTCGTTGAGCCTGGGAACACACCGGGCGAAGTCACCGTGCGAGCGGTCGACTGACGCCGCAGGTCGCCACGATGTCACGAGCTCGTCGGCTTGACCACCAGCACATCACATCGGGAAAGGTGGATCGCCCGATGACTGGTGCTGCCCAAGATCAACGAAGCCAGCTCACCACGGCCCCTGGTGCCGACGACGAGCAAGGAAGCCCCCACTTCGTCGGCATAGGCGACGAGGGTGTCGGGGGGATAGCCTTCGAGGTCGACTCGCTCAATCGCAACCCCTGCTTCCGACATCTGCGTCTCCAGCGGTTCCCACACCGCCTTGCGTTCCGCCTCGGCAACGACCTCGAAATCGATGGGAACCTCGAGGTAGATCACCGGTGCGTTGAACACATGAACCACGTGGAGCTCATCCGAACGAAGCCGGGCTTCGACGATAGCCCTCTCCAGCACCTCCGCCGCATAGGGCGAGGAATCCACACCCACGACAACAGTCATTGCGACCTCCTTTCTCTCCGATCATCGCCGATCGCCCCGATCATGTACATGGCCGGAAGTCCCTGCCGCGGTGGTCGAATACCCCTGGCGACAACCAATCGTTCCCGTTTCTCCCGCGATCGGGCCACAATGTCGGAGGGCACATGATCTTCACCCAGGCAAGGAGTCGAGAATGACCTCGTCCAGCGAACCACCGCTGCTCACCGAGGAAGGAAGAAAGCGCCTCGAAGAACGAGCGCGCCGGCTCGAGGAAGAGACAATTCCAACAGTGGTTGCCGCCATCGAGGAAACCGAGGACGACCTCTCCCTCCAACTGGAGTACGACCTTGCGGTTCGCGAACTGGAGCAGCTCAAGTACGTCTTGGAGACCGCCGGGAGCATCAGCACGATTCCTGACGACCCCGATGTGGTTCAGGTCGGGGATTGGGTGAGCATCCGGACGGAGGACGGCGAGACCAACCGTCATCTGATCGTCCACCCGGCGGAAGCGGTGCTCGACATGAATCGAGTCTCTGCGGAATCACCGCTCGCCAAAGCGGTGCTTGGCGGGAGGGTGGGTGACGAAGTCATCATCCACGCACCGAGCGGTCCATACCCGGCGAGGATCATCGAGGTGTTGCGCGACCAGCCCTGAGTCAGTCCGACAGCGCGACGGTCAGATGCCGAACCAGGCTGTCTCGTCAAGACGTGACTGAGGCACCGATCTCGGCTCGGCGACGGACGACGACAGTGGCACCAACACGATCTCGGTTCCTCGACTCGCCACCATCGTCCCAAACTCTCCCTGGAGGACTGCCTCGGCAGCCCGGACTCCGAAACGGGTAGCCAGTACCCGGTCGAACGCGGTCGGTGTTCCCCCTCGCTGAAGATGCCCGAGGATCATCACCCGTGTCTCGAAGCCTGTGAGTCGTTCCAGCTCGGCCCCGATCACAGACCCGATGCCTCCCAGACGCTCGAAGCCGGTGAGGTCTCGGCCGGCGAGGACCCGCTCACCGGTTGGAGCCTCGACACCCTCGGCAACGACGACCACCGAATATGCACTTCCGGCGTCGTGGCGGGCGATCAGCCGCCTCGCCAGGTCCTCCAAGTCGTATGCCACCTCCGGGACCAAGATGACCTCGGCTCCACCGGCCAGGCCGGCGTGAACGGCGATCCAACCCGACTGTCTGCCCATCACCTCGACCACCATGATCCGGTTGTGGGCCTCGGCCGTGGTGGTCAGTCGATCGATGGCGTCGGTCACGATCTGGACCGCGGTCTCGAATCCGAAAGACACATCGGTATCGTTGATGTCGTTGTCGATGGTCTTGGGGACACCGACAACCGCCAGACCCTCCTCACCGAGACGTGCCGCGGTACGGAGTGAGCCGTCACCTCCGATCACGACCACCGCGTCGATTCCCGCATCATCCAGGGTGGGTGTGATCGAGGCGAGACCGGAACCATGGACATAAGGATCGGTCCGGGAAGTCCCCAGAATCGTCCCGCCCCGGGTGAGGATTCCCCTGACGTTGTCACGGCCGAGCGGTCTGAGCCGTCCCTCGATCAGGCCCTGCCAGCCGTTCTCGATTCCGGACACCGTGGCACCGGCGGCACAGGCGCGTACCACCACGCCGCGAATCGCCCCGTTGAGACCGGGGCAGTCGCCCCCTGCAGTGAGCACTCCTATATGTGTCATCTAAGGATCATTGTGCCAGGGCCTGGGATACCCAGCCTGCGATCTCATTCACCGTCGGCACTCCTTGGTTCCACGTCGACCAGCCGTTGGTCAGAACAACGACCACGTATCCGTTGGCCCCGTCCGGGTGACGCACAAAACCGACCGAGTTGGCCACTCCCCCGGCGAACCCGTTCTTCTGCCCGACCACCCATCCCGGAGGGACGCCCTGAGTGATCCCCCAGGTCTGACTGGCCACGACCGAAGTCATGAGTGACCACGCGTAGTCGCGATAAGTGTCCTCGAATACGCCCCTATCGCCGAGAATTACCTGTCTGATGAGGTCTCCCTGGTCCTTGGCGGAGGTGGTAGTTCGTCCCCACCCCGACTCGGTGTCCCCTACCGGTCGGGTCTGGGTCAAGTCGAACAACTGTGCCTGCTGGCGGAACCAGGGTGAACCCCCGAAATGGTTCCACAACGCCCGCACCGGGTCGTTGGCCGACTCGGTGATCATCGGCACCAGCTGTCGTCTCTCCCAGGAAGTGACCGCCCTCCCCTCCGATTGTGCCTCGAGCAGTGTGCCCGCCATCACCATCACCTTGAACACCGATGCCATGCGCGGTCTCGCCTCAGGATTCATCCAATAGGCGCAACCCGACCTGGTGTCATAGACGTAGGCGGTGAACGACTGACCGGGGAACCTGCGTTTCAGCGACTGGCTCTTGGCCGCGCTGAACGGATCTTCCGGGCACAGATCAACCCCCAACGCCGCCACGATCGCCCGCGCAAACTCGGCTCGCGAGACCGGAGTGTTCCCGGCGAATCTGGCGGCGGAGAAGTCCCACATGTCGTGATAGGCGGCGATCCGGGCCGACCTGTCGTAGAAGCGGCCGGCGGTGTCGACCCACGGTGACACGAATGAATCGGGGCTGGTCAGCTGAAACGCACCGACCAGGATCTTGGCCACCTGGCCCCGTTTCAGTGGCTCGGTGGGGCAGAACCGTCGGTTGACCGGAGGATCACAGCCATCGATCACACCGAGATGGGCCAGATAGTTGGCGAGTCTCGATGCGGCGCCCGCCCAAATCTCGTCGTCATCGACGAACCGATCGGGGAGAGTGTCGGAAATGGGCGGAAAGCCGGCCCCTCTGAGGCCGACGCCCACGACGATCTTGGCTGCTTCTGCCCGGTTCAGAATCCGGTCGGGGCAGAATCGGGTGTTGGCCGGCGGGTTGCAGCCTTCGACGACCCCACGTTGGGCCAGCCATTCGATGTAAGGCTCACCCGGATGTCCGTCGTCGTCGGTGAATGCCCCCGGCGACGAGTCGGCTGCAACCGCCGATCCGGACAGCATGGGCACGAGCAAAGCGGTGGCGAGAGAGAGGATGACGAAAGTGCGCCGGGTCACGTACCCATTGTTATCACGCGAGACGTCCGACAACGCGAAGGGAGATCTCGAGACCAGCCCTGGTCTCGAGACCTCCTTCGCCTCGTCGTGTCAGTCTTCTTCGTTGCGATTGATCAGCCGCTTGGGCACCACCACGAAGGCAATGAACATGGCCGCGAAGGCTCCGATGGCTACGAATTCCATGGTTCCTTCCTCCTTTCCCTATCGCAGGCTTTCCTCGGCAACGTCGAACACGTAGCCGGGCTGGGTGAACTCGGTGGCGTCCAATCCGGCCTCTTCGTCTTGGTCCGACACCCGCAGGCCGATCGTGCTCTTGATGAACCCGAAGATGACGAACGAAGCCACACCGGTCCAGGCGACGACTGCGACCATCGAGACCAGCTGGGCGACGAAGGTGTCGGTGCCGCCGGCGATGAGACCGGCCACTTCCAGATACTCGCCGTTGGCGAAGATGCCGAGGGCGAGCAGACCCCACAGCCCACAGATGCCGTGACAGGCAATCGCCCACACCGGGTCGTCGACCCCGAGGCGCTTTTCGAGAAAGGCTGCGCCGTAGATGACCAGGCCACCTGCGACACCGCCGATCACCAGCGCCGCCCAATTGTCGACAAAGGCACAGGGGGCGGTGATCCCGACCAGACCGGCGATGATCCCCGAGCAGGTCACCGCGATGTCGGCCTTGCCGGTCCGAGCCAGCTGGATGTAGTAGGCGACCAAACCACCGGCGATCCCGGCGAGGAAGGTGTTGACCGCGATGACCGCGATCTGCGGGTCGCTCCCGGAGAGCGTCGAGCCCGGGTTGAACCCGAACCAGCCGAAGAAGAGGATGATCGTGCCCAGCGCTACGTAACCCATGTTGTGACCCGGGATCGACCGGGGGGCTCCGTCGGAGGCGTACTTGCCCTTGCGAGGCCCGACCATCCGAGCCCCGACAAAGGCGGCAACGCCACCGACGGCGTGAACCACGCCCGATCCGGCGAAGTCCCAGGCGCCGAGCTCCGCAAGCCAGCCACCACCCCACACCCAATGCCCGTAGACCGGGTAGATGATGGCCGAGATCAGGAACGAGTACGCCATATATGCATCGAGGCGGGTTCTCTCCGCCATCGCTCCCGAGACGATGGTGGCGGCGGTGGCGGCAAACACCATCTGGAAGAACCAGAAGAGAGCGGTGTCGGTGTCGCCATACTCCCCCGCCAGGAAGAAGCCCTCGGTGCCGAAGAACTGGTTGCCCGTGCCGAACATGATGGCGAAGCCGAATGCCCAGAATGCGAGCCCACACATACAGAAGTCCATGAGGTTCTTCATGAACACCGAGCCCGTGTTGCGAGATCGGGTCGATCCGGCCTCGAGGAGGGCGAACCCGGCCTGCATCATGAAGACCAGGACCGCGGCGACGATGACCCAGACATAGTCCAGGCCCGCGGCAACCGACTCGACGGTCGGGCCCTCCTGGGCGATGGCCATCCCGGTCGGGATCAATCCAAAGACGAGTAAGAAGAATGCAATCCACAGCCTTCGCTGTCGAAACCAACCCCGCATCAACGCACGCTTTTCCAATGCTCCTCCCTTGTCTCCGGTCAACTGTGTGTCTGTCTGGAAGAGATGATGGGTGCGACGTGTTTCGTTCCGGTGTCTCCGTTGTTACGGATCAGGAACAGCTCTGTTACGGGCGTGTGTCGAGGATCTTGGGCCGATGGGCGTGAATCGATCGGCGCCGGCCCGGTTCTTTGCCCCCGGCGTCCTGTCTCAATAGTGTTTGGGCTCTCCCGCTGAGGTACGGTCCGGCCCGTGGTCGCCAGGCCCTGACCAGGCGGAAGACCACTGATGCCGGGCTTCTAGGAAGGACAGAAATGTCAGTCGATTTCTTTGCGGATGTGACGGAGCGAGTCGGATTCGGGGGAGTCGATTCGATCGACGACCTCGCATTCAAGGTCTATGAACCCGATCGATTGGTCCTGGGCAAGCGAATGGAGGACCACCTGCGGATCGCAGTTTGCTACTGGCACTCTTTCACCTGGCCGGGCAGCGACGTCTTCGGTGCCGGCACTCTCGATCGACCCTGGCTCGGGGCGAGCTCGGACCCTGTGGGCGCGGCTCGGGTGAAGATGGATGTCGCCTTCGAGTTCTTCTCCAAGCTGGGCACCCCGTTCTTCTGCTTTCACGATGTCGACATCTCCCCCGAAGGGCCCTCGTTCGCCGAATCGGCCCGAAATCTCGACACCATGGTCGACTACGCGGAGAAGAAGATGGCCGACACCGGGGTCCGCCTGCTCTGGGGGACCGCCAACCTGTTCTCCCATCCTCGTTATGCGGCCGGCGCGGCCACCAACCCCGATCCCGGGGTCTTCGCCTATGCCGCCGCCCAGGTGAAGCACGCCCTCGAAGCGACGCATCGGCTGGGTGGGGCCAACTACGTGCTCTGGGGTGGTCGTGAGGGCTACGAGACCCTTCTCAACACGGACCTCAAGCAGGAAGGAGAGCAGTTCGCCCGTTTCCTGACCCTGGTCGCCGAGCACAAGCACAAGATCGGGTTCGAAGGCACCTTGCTCATCGAGCCCAAACCCGCGGAGCCCACCAAGCACCAATACGACTACGACTGCCAGACTGTGCACGGCTTTCTGGCGCGATACGACCTCGACGACGAGTACCGGGTCAACATAGAAGCCAACCATGCCACCCTGGCCGGGCACAGCTTTCACCACGAGGTGGCCTACGCCATCGCCAACGGGATCTTCGGATCGGTCGACGCAAACCGAGGTGACTACCAGAACGGGTGGGACACCGATCAGTTCCCCAACTCGGTCGACGAGCTTTCTCTAGTCTTATTCGAGATCCTCGCCGGAGGTGGCTTCAACACCGGTGGCTTCAACTTCGACACCAAGCTGCGTCGCCAGTCGATGGACCGGACGGATCTGTTCCATGGCCACATCGGGGGAATCGACACCCTCGCCCGCGCCCTTTTGGCAGGAGCCGCGATGGTTGAATCCGAAACCCTGTCCGGGCCTCGGGCCGAGCGCTACTCAGGGTGGTCGGCCGACCTCGGGGCCGGGATCCTGACCGGTTCCGAGAGCCTGGAGACGCTGGAGGCCAGAGTGATGTCGGGAGAGATCGACCCTACGCCGGTGTCCGGGCGACAAGAGTTGTTGGAGAACCGTGTGAACAAGACGATCTGGTCGTCGGGCAACTGATCAATCCAACAGCCCAAGGAGGCACATCGTGAGCCTGGTGTTGGGCATCGACTCGTCGACCACCGCGACCAAAGCGATCCTCGTCGACCGGGGAGGAGAGGTCCGCGCCGTCGCTTCGGCCTCGTATAGCTACGAGACACCCCAACCATTGTGGGCCGAGCAAGACCCACATCTGTGGTGGGAGGGGACGGTGGCCGCGGTGCGGGATGTGATGTCCCAGGACGGGATCGTGGGGTCCGAGATCGAAGCTGTGGGGCTGACCGGGCAGATGCACGGCTCGGTGCTTCTCGATGAAGGTGGGGAGGTCGTTCGGCCCGCCATCCTCTGGAACGACCAGCGCACAGAGGCCGAGTGCAACGAGATCCGGCGACTTGTCGGCCCGGAGCGTCTCATCGAGATCAGCGGGAACGACGCCCTCACCGGTTTCACTGCTCCGAAACTGATGTGGGTGAAGCAGAACGAGCCCGCCAACTGGGCCCGGGTGGCCCATGTTCTGCTTCCCAAGGACTACGTGCGGTTTCGTCTCACCGACGAGCTGGCGGTGGACGTCGCCGACGGCTCAGGGACAATCCTCTTCGACCTCGCGGCCAGAACCTGGTCGCCCGAGATCCTCTCCGCTCTCGGCATCGAGCCCACCCTGCTCCCGGCCACGTATGAGGGCCCCGAGGTGACGGGGACCATCAGCAGGGAAGCAGCAGAAGCGACCGGCCTGCCGATCGGGATCCCGGTGGTCGCCGGCGGTGGCGATCAGTCGGCGAACGCGGTTGGGGTTGGCGCGGTGTCCCCAGGAGTCGTCGCCCTCTCTCTGGGGACCTCCGGTGTGGTCTTCGCCACCACCGAGGGTCCGGCCATCGAGGCCCGGGGACGGGTTCATGCTTTTTGCCATGCGGTGCCGGGCCGCTGGCACATGATGGGAGTGATGCTGTCGGCCGCAGGAAGTCTCCGATGGTTCCGAGATGCCCTCGCCCCAAGCATGTCCTTCGACGATCTGGTCAGCGGTGCCGAAGAGGTGCCGGCCGGGAGCGATGGTCTCTTGTTCCTCCCCTACCTCACCGGGGAGCGCACCCCTTACCCCGATCCTCTGGCGCGTGGTGCCTTTGTCGGGCTGACTGTGCGCCATGACCTGCGGCACATGACCCGGGCCGTGTTGGAAGGGGTGGTGTTCGGGCTTCGCGACGGGCTCGACCTGATGCTCGCCTCCGGCCTCGCTCCAACCGATCAGATCCGGGCCTCCGGCGGCGGGACACGCAGCTCGCTATGGCGCCAGATCCTCGCCGACGTGCTCGATGCCGAGATCGCCACGGTGGCGACCGAAGAGGGCGCGGCATATGGGGCGGCGTTGCTGGCCGGAGTGGGGGCCGGATGGTTTGAGACCGTGGAGCAAGCGTGTGCCGCCACCGTCGACATCACCCCCACGGCCAATCCTTCGGGGCAAGGAACCGTCTATCGAGAGTCCCACAGTCGGTTTCGGGCCCTCTACCCCGCGCTCAGCCCCACCTTCCACGCCACGGGCGCCTAGCCCCGGGACCCCCTTCCGCTTCTGGCGCGGGGACATGAACGTATGGGTCAAGCTCTCCGCGCCAAAACGAGTTCTCCGGAGGTCAACCGCGGAGCTGTTCGAGCTCGGTTTCGGTGACCTCGTCCGGCAGCTTCCCGATGATGATCATGGCCAAGACCTCGTCCATGGTCACGTCGGACTTGTTGACTGTCCCAACCAGCTTGCCCTGCAGCATGACGCTGATCCTGTCGGCCAAGTCGAACACGTCGTGGATGTCGTGGCTGATGAGGAAGATGCCGATGCCCTCCTGCTGCAGCTGGCGCATCAGGTCCCGGACCACCTCGGTCTCGGCCGGCCCCAAGGCTGCGGTCGGCTCGTCCATGATCAGCATCCGAGCGTTGAATTGCACCGCCTTGGCTATGGCAACCGACTGACGTTGGCCGCCGGACAGGGACTCAACTGGGACCTTGAAGTTGTCGAATCTGGGATTGAGCCGCTTCATCACCTTGCGGGTGGCGTCCTCCATGGCCGAGTCATCGAGGGTCCGCACAGGAGTCAGGATCTCCCGGCCCAGGAACACATTGGATGGGGCATCGATGTTGTCCGCCAGAGCCAAGGTCTGATAGATGGTCTCCACTCCCAGGTTCTTCGCGTCCATCGGGCTGTGGATGGCGACCGGCTTGCCGTCGATGAGAATCTCGCCGGAGTCGGGCTTCTGTGCCCCGGAAAGGGTCTTGATCAGCGTCGACTTGCCGGCGCCGTTCCCGCCGACCAACCCGACGATCTCGCCCGGGTACAGGTCGACGGTGACATCATTCACGGCATGGACGCCTCCGAAAGAGACACTCATGTTCCGTAGCTCGACCAGGGGCACGCCTTCGGGCACTCGGATCTCCTCCTCCCTATGTCTTGCGCCGGCGGTTGATGGTGTCGAACGCCACCGCGATGATGAGAACGATCCCGGCAAAGATGTCCTGGATCGGGGACGAAAGGCCCATGAAGCTCAGGCCGTAGGCCAGTGAGGACATGACCAGGGCGCCGAGCACGGCGCCGGGGATGGTCCCGATGCCACCAGAGAACGAGGTGCCCCCGATAACCGAGGCGGCGATCACGTACAACTCGTATCCCTCGCCGAGGTCGAGGGTGGCACCGTCGAGCCTGGCAGTGGCGACGGCGGCGCTGATGGCGCAAAGGAGCCCGATCAGGATGAAGGTCTTCATGATCGTCCACTTGGTGTTGATCCCGGCCAACTCGGAGGCCTCGGGGTTGCCGCCGATGGCGAACACATAGCGGCCGAAGCGGCGGCGGGTGGCAACGAAGCTCATGACCAGTGTCACCACCAGCAGCAGCACCACCGGCCAGGGGATCCCTGCGGCCAAACCGCCCGGCGGGATGGCGACGCCGGTCTCTGCAGCATGTCTCTCGGCCAGCGCCGCCGGCCACTTGTAGCTGTTGAACAGCCAGACCAGGCCGAGGACGGCGAGGCTGCTGACAGTCCCCACCAGAGCCTCGGCCCACATCGGACGCAGGGGGAATCCGAATCTCACTCGCTGGCGCCGACCCGAGGCGAGCAACGCGACGATGGCGAGGCAGGACAGACCGCCGACCACCCAGCTGGCAGTGCCTCCGATCGAGCCTCTGGGACCACCACCGAGCAGCTGGAACGTGGGATCGACAGGTGAAATGGTCACCCCTCTGGTGACCAACCAGGTCGCACCCCGGAAAATGAGAAGGCCACCGAGAGTGACCACGAACGATGGCACGCCGATATAAGCGACGATGAAGCCCTGGAGCGCGCCGATCAATGATCCCAGGGTCAGGCCGACAGCCAGGGCGATAACCCAAATCCACGGGCTGCCGAACCCGATGATATCTGGCAGCACACGGGCCATCAGGTAGGCGTAGGTCATCCCGACCACACCCACTATGGAACCGACAGAAAGGTCGATCTGACGGGCGACGATGATCATCGTCATCCCGGTAGCAATGATGGCCACCGACACCGACTGAACAGCCAGGTTGACCATGTTGACCGGCTGTAGGAACCGGCCGTCGGTGGCCATGCCGAATCCGACGAGGATCAACACCAGGGCAACCACCATGCCAAAGACACGGAGGTCGATTTCCAGGGCTTTTAAGAACCCGCGCCGCGGGCCCTTCTCGACCTCATCCTGAGCGGGACGTGCTGTGGACAATCGGGTCATCGGCTCACTCTGAATAGGAGACTAACGAAAAGCCCTGCGCCTCGTATTCACGAGGCGCAGGGCGTATCGGTCGCTATCGACGTTTAACCGCAGGCTTCCACTTCGCCGGCGGGAACACCGTCACAGACGGCTTCCTTTGGCTCCCAACCGAGCTCGATCACCAGGTTCAGGTTGTCCCGGGTGATCGGGGTTGGCTTGAGGATGATGGACCAGACCTGAACGCCGTCAGCGTCGAAGGGCGTGGCTTCGAGACCTGCCTCGGGGAAGACATGGTCCTGAAGGTCATCCGGGGCCACGACGTCTTCCAGGGCGACGCCCTGAGCCAACTGGATGGCCACCTCACCGGCGGTCTGCCCAAGGCCAAAGGCGTCCTTCCAGACGGACACCAACTGGGTGCCGAGCGCGACCCGGTTGAGGGCTGGCAGGTCGCCGTCCTGACCCGTCACGGGCACTGTCCCGGCGAGGCCGACTGCATCGAGCGCAGCTACAACACCGGTTGCCATGCTGTCGTTCTCCGAGATGACGGCGTCGATCTCGTTGTTGTTGGCAGCAAGACAGGCAGTCATCATGTTGAGCGCGTTGGTGGTGTCCCAGTTGTCGTTGTAGTCCTCGCAGACAATGTTGATGTCCGGGTTCCCATCGACGGCCTCTTCCATACCCGCACGTAGGAAGTCGGCGTTGGGATCGGCAGAGTGCCCCTTGACGATGGCGTAGTTACCCGCAGGCACCGCCTCGGTGATCACTTCGGCCATGATCGTCCCGACACCCTGGTTGTTGAACGTGATGTAGAAGGCGTCGGGGTCGGCGATAAGACGGTCGTAACCGATAACCGGGACTCCGGCATCCTTTGCACGCTGCACGGCAGGCAGGATCGCCTCCGCATCTTTGGCCAGGATTATCAGAGCCTGGGCACCCTCGGCGATCAGGGCGTCCACATCCGCCAGCTGCTGCTCGGCAGAGTCGT
>DASWKK010000050.1:0-6666 GCA_036396655.1 Acidimicrobiia bacterium | reverse complement strand
AGAAGCTGAACGGCGGCGACGGGCGAGATACGACCTTGGGGCTGCCACGACCGCATTCTTCAGCATGTTGGAACATCTGCTCGTCTTTGCCTTGGCAACCGTCGATTACGACCCCGCGACAGTCGACATAGGGGGTTTCGTAAAGAAGCGTTGGGCAGAGAAGTTCAAGAGGGTCCTGGACCTGAGTGATTCCGAGACGAAGAAGCACTATGACTCCTTGCATGCGATCGCCACGCAGATTCGGAACCCTCAAGCACACGGGGGCTTTGGAGCTGAGACCTCCAGGTTCTACGTTCACCTCACAGGCATTGGAGCCGTGCCGCTAGACCTCAGCAAGGCAGATCCATCGGGCGGCTGGGCCAGCCCATTCATGCCCCTGCATGAGGACGACGAACTCTGGAGTGCGTTCGACGACCTGCTCCGGTGGTTTGCGTCTGGGCCCCTTCGCTTCGCGTGGCGCTACGCCGAAGCGGGTATCGGCATGCCGTTCGACGCGGAGAGCCGCCAGCGGCTGAGGCAAGCCATGATGGACGACGAGACATTCGCGACCTACCTCGATCATCTCACGTGGGGACATGATCAGGCAGCGAACATGGATTGGTAGTTCACCGACACGCATGAGGGCCCTGGCGAGTGTCATCGCCTATCCAGGCAGTCTGCGAGACTCGGTCGTGCTTCTAACGGATCTTCTAACGGATGGGGCGTCACGAGGGGTTATCCACAGGCATCAGACATCACCCCGATTCCGCGAAAGCCCAGGTAGTGAGCACTATTGGGCATCAACGAGAACCAGCCAGAACCCCCGGCGAGGAACTCATAACCCGAAGGTCGCGGGTTCAAATCCCGCCCCCGCTACCACCAGAAAACCCAGGCAGCGCCTGGGTTTTCTGCTTGTCCGGGGTGGCTTCGACATCCTCGGATGATTGTCCTCTGAGGACAATTGGCCGGGTTCGTGTCGACGGGGCACCCCTCTTCGACCATGGCGAGCCTTTTTAGCGACCCACGAGCTGCGTCTTCCACACGCCTACTGGGTCTCGGGAACGCGGGCGCATAGGGAGATCTCCCGATTGAAGGGGTCGGGCTTCGCTCATAGGTTCACCGGGTGGACCTAGAAAGCCTGGCCACAACCGAAGGAGGACCCGATGAGTAGTGCCGCACCAGAGTCGAAGATCTACGTCAACGAGGTGCACCTGGCCTACATCGAGCAGGGCCAGGGTGAGCCAGTGGTCTTTGTCCATGGCGGGGTGGGCGACTACCGGGCCTGGGACAAGCAGATGGACGACTTTGCCTCCCGGTACCGAGTTATCGCCCTCAGCTGCCGCGGCTACTGGCCCAACCGCAAGCTCGCCCCAGACGAGCGGATCGATCTCGACACCTTCGTTGAGGACCTGGCCGCTTTCATCAGGGAGCTCGATGCAGGCCCGGTTCATCTCGTCGGCCACTCCTCGCCCGGCGGGTTCGGCAGTCTGGTGTTCGCCTCCCGCTACCCCGAGATGCTCCGCACCTTGGTTCTGGCCGAGCCCCCAGCCTTCCCCTTGCTCGGGGTCAACATACCGCCCAAGCCCCAACAGCTGGTCAGGCTGGTCGTCCGGAACCCCCAAGCCGCCGTCGCCCTTATCAAGTTCGGCGCCAAAGGCATGGGCCCGGCGATCAAGGCGTTCGAGCGGGGCGACGACGCCGGGGCGCTGCGCATATTCATGACCGCCAACGCCGGCAGGGAGGCCGTTGCGGCTCTCCCCGAAGAAGTGTTCCAGCGGTTCCTCGACAACGTGGGCCCGCTCAAGGCTCAGATCCGGGCAGGCTTCCCCCGCTTCAGTGCTGATGAAGCCCGGGGGATCCGGGTGCCGACGCTGCTCGTGTCAGGGGCCGAGTCACCCGCCCACTTATCCGCGGTCACCGGCCGCCTCATGAGGCTTCTCCCCAATGTTGCCCGCCTCAACATAGCCGGCGCCTCTCACAACATGTTCGACAGCCACCCCGCGGAGTTCAACCGAGGCGTGCTCGAGTTCATCGGGCGCCAGTCTGGGTGAACGAGGGTGTAGCAGGCGTCGAAGTTGACCCCGACCATCACAGACGGTCGGGGAGAGTCATCAGCCCCTCCCACCCGAGCTCGCCGTTTGTGCGGGATAACGTGGGCAGGTGTCTGCCGATCGGAGCCCCGCTGCCGAGCGCGTCCGCACCGCGGAGGTCATAGGCTCCCTCTGTCTGGCCACCGACCTCGGCATGGGATTTCCCTTCGAGCACGGGCTGCAGACGACCATTATCGCCATGCGGCTCGCCGACCGGTTGGGACTCGACCGGAAGACCTGCGCCGACACCTATTACGCCAGCCTTCTCTCCCATGCGGGCTGCACCACCGAGGTCCACGTCTCGGCGGAGATCTTCGGTGGGTCACTGACCGAGCACCTCAACCCGGTGATGAGAGGTTCGCTCCCCGAGACCCTGCGGGGCCTGCTGCGGGCGTTGCCCGAACCGGGGGCCTCCGGGATAATCGCCGCCGCCCAGGCGGCCCGCCGATTGCCGAGTGCAGCGCGGGGGTTGCAGCCGTCCCTCAACGCGACCTGTGAGGTTGCGGGGATGTTGGCCGAACACACCGGGGCGCCGACCTCGGTGCGCGGAATGCTCGCCTACTTGACCGACCGTTGGGACGGCCGTGGTCCGCTACGCCGGGGGCGGGGGGAGGGGATCCCGCTTCCGATGCGGATCGTCCACGTCGCCGAGGACGCCGCCCTCCATCGTGTCCTCGGTGGTGTGGACCACGCGGTCGGACTATTAAGAGAACGGTCGGGCCACGCCTTCGACCCCGCGATAACCGCATGCCTGGTCGGGGCCGGATCCGGGATGCTCCACTTCGAAGATGGCGGCTCCGTCTGGGACGAGGCAATGTCGATGGAACCGGATCCGCCGAGAACCCTTTCCGGCGATGCGGTGGAGAAAGCCCTCGGCGCCATGGGCAACTTCGCCGATTTGGTCTCGCCCTTCCTCTCGGGGCACTCGGCCGGTGTCGCCCGCCTGGCTTCCACGGCCGCCGGGCGCCTCGGCCTCGACTCCACCGTTGTTCGGCGGGCCGGATTGGTCCATGACCTGGGCAGGGTGGCGGTTGGAGCCCGCATCTGGCAGAAGACGGAGCCGCTCTCCGCCGACGAGTGGGAGAAGGTCCGCCTCCACCCGTATCACACCGAGCGAGTCCTCTCCCGTGCGCCCGTCCTGGCCGGGCTGGCACCCCTCGCCAGTAGTCATCACGAGCGCCTCGACCGCACCGGGTACCACCGTGGAGCGGGGCCTGAACTGCCGATGGAGGCGCGTCTGATCGCGGCCGCCGACACCTTCCACTCGATGTGCGAGCCCCGTCCCCACCGCACGGCGCTCCATCCCGAGAAGGCAGCCTGGGCACTGGCGGAAGAGGCGAATGGAGGCCGCCTCCACCCCGACGCTGTCGCCGCCGTGGTCGAGGCAGCCGGGATCCCCGCCCCGCCGCTCGAGCGGCCCGAAGGGCTGACCGAGCGGGAGGTGGAGGTACTGGGGATGCTGGCCCGAGGGCTTGCAACCAAACAGGTGGCCCATGCCCTGGGGATCTCCGCGAAGACCGCCGACCACCACATCCAGCACGTCTACGCCAAGATCGGGGTGACCAGCCGTGCAGCAGCAACCATCTACGCCATGGAAAAGGGGCTGGTCGGGTGGGCGAGACCGCCCAAGGCTGGCTGATGGTGCCGTCCTCGGCCTAGGCAACTGGCCGTGGCACAGCACCCGCGCATCTGTTGAAGGCCACGCTTCGATGGCCGAGGCCCATCAGTACCACATGAGGCCGCACGCGGAGGCTGGCGCGTTCGGTGGGGGTTGCCCACAGCCCTGAGTGAGGACCGACTGAGGACAAACGACCCAGCACCGCGCACAATTCAACCGGCGCACACCGCGCAGATTTCAACCGGCGTTGACAGTTCGGCAGAACCAGCGCCCCCGAGAAGGCCCCATGCGATTGGTACCGGCGTGTGACCGCCACTCGCCTCGGCCAGCGTGCGGGAATGTCATCACAGAGGCGAAAGAGGCGAACCTGCTCAGGGGCGTCGAGTCACGAACACATACTCTCGGCTCTCACTGTCGAGGGGCTCTCGATCGAATGATCCGTAAAGGGCCACCAGTTCGAGGCCGGCAACGTCGATCAGCCCGAGCCACTCATTCTTGGTCGCCCACCAGAGTGAGTTCTTCTCGCCCGAGTCGAGCACGATATCGATTCGATTCTCCGCTACGTCGTACCGCAGCGTGTGCGCAACCGGCTCATCCTGTGGTTGACCGTCCAGCCCGGCAGCGATGTGGTGGTCGAAAGCAAACACGTTCCAAGCGAACCGGCCACCTGGCTGGAGCGCCTCGGCGACTCCCTCGAAGGTTCGCCGCCGATCGTTCCACGTCGGTAGGTGGAACAGGGCTCGGGCGGGGCAGTAGATCAAGGCGGCCGGTTGGGCGAGTTCGAAGGCACGCATGTCCTCTTGGCGCAGGTCCAGGCTCACCCCGCCCGCCTCGGCGGCCTCGACTGCCTGGGCGAGCATTGCTGGAGAGGTGTCGATGCCGATCACGATCTGACCCGTCGCACGGGCCACTGGGATCGCAACACGACCGTTGCCGACGGCCAACTCGACGATCGGCCCCGACGCTTGTTTCGCCAGATCGACATAGAACGGAATGTCCTCGGTCACCGGGTACCACTCGTCGTAGCGATCGGCGAACGCCTCGTTCATTGACATGACCGAATCCTACGCCCGAGCACCCTCGGCCACCCTGCGGGAATCTCATCCGAGGGCCATGAGGTAGAACCCCTATCGGAGAGCGTCTCGAGGATGAAGCGACAGAAGGTAGCTGCAGCCTCGACACCGAGGTGGGCGTGTCTCGACGTCAGCCCTGAGATCGCTCGGGCACGGCCACGTAGAAGGGATCGAGCAGTCTGGACTTCGCCTGAGAGGCTGACAGGCTGCCCACTGTTGGGTCCTTTGCGGGTCAGATTCCTGGTTTGAACACCATGGCCCAGATGGTGAGGATGAACAGAATGTTTACCGCGCCTGCACCGCGTGTGATTCCCCTCAGCTGAGCGCCGATTTCGGGCGAGTCGGACTGCTCATCGATGAGGGCGGCGATCCGTCTTGCCCGCTTTTGGAGGTAGAGGCTGTCGACTATCCCGGAGACGAGGACCGTGGCCATTCCTATGAGCACGAAACCAGTGGCGAAGGTCCACGGTTCGACTGTCACTACGAGTCCTATCCCGGTCAGGATCGTGACGACGGCGGCAACGGCGATCCCCGTCGTCGAGGACGACAGAGTGTCCATGAAGCTATTGACATGACCGTCTCGCTTGGCTCGCAGGGCGAGGATTTGGAGGAGGATGTTGCCGCCGATGTAGAGAATCGCACCGCAGATGTGGAGGAAGAGGAGCCATCTGGCTAGCTGCATGCGTCCTGGCCCTTGTTGAGTCAGTGCTGTGGGCGGGAGGGCTCGTGTCGGTGGTGGCGCAGCATGGCGATCGACACTGCGGGGATCCAGACGAGGAATGCTCCGATCTGGGCGATTCCACCGGCGGCGTCGTGGAGTTCGTTCATCGTGCCGCCCAGCAGCCAGGACGCGGCGATGGCCTGAGGGATGAGAAGCGCCAGCCCGAGCCAGCCGAGCCAGCGGGGGAGCGCCCTTCCACGGAGCACACCTACGCTGGCGGCGGCCACCCACATGCCCGTGGCGAGATGGAAGACCCAGACGATGAGGAGACGCCCGGTGGTCCAGATGGTTTCCAGGGCAGCGTCCGACAGGCCCTCTATACCGGTGAGCGCGAACACGTCGCCAACGACCATGTCGACAAGTGAGACAGCGACTGCGATGCCGGCTCCGAGGACGGCGAGACGACCCCACCCGTCGGCGGTTTTTTCGATCGCCCCCTCGAGGGCGACAACGAAGGGGAAGAGCAGGAAGAGGTAGGCGGCGCCAACGATGAAACTGCCGATCCTGAGATCGTCTCCACCGCCGCTGGCGAAAAATTCGCGCAAGGCGGTGCCGGGCTCCACGAAAGTCGGCCCGCTGATCACGATGGCGATCCATGAGATGTAGGCAAGGGCGAATCCCACTCCAGCCCACGCACCAACCCGGGTGAAGCTGCTGACCGGCGTAGGTTCCTCCAGTTGGCCGGCGATTGCCTGTTGCGCCATCTCTCCCCCCATCGATTCTGGCCAATTCGGCCATACTGTTGGCAGAGCGTCAAATAACTGTACTCTGAGTAAGATGAGTGGAGTGACTGTAAGACGAAACGGAGATTCTGTCAAGAGGCCATATCACTCACCCCGGCGTGACGTCCAGGCGAGGGCAACGCGGACGGCCATCCTGGATTCGGCACGTGACCTCTTCCTGAGAGACGGGTATGCCGCGACATCCATCGAGGCCGTTGCCGAACGGGCCCGGGTCTCCCGCCAGACCGTCTACGACGTCTTCGGGGACAAGGCGTCACTCCTCTACGCGGTGGGAGAGCGAGTCGTCATGAGCCAAGACGTGCCTGGACCCATAGCGGAGTCTGAGCGCTGGGGCGCCTTGGTTGACGAGCCCGACCCACATGAGCGGGTTCGAATGGTGGCGAGGATGTCTCGTGAGATGTGGGAAGAGGGGATGGTCGACTTCGAATGGATGACCTACGAA
>DASWKK010000049.1:0-28078 GCA_036396655.1 Acidimicrobiia bacterium | reverse complement strand
CAAACCACAGAGCGGCGACTCCTACCTCGAAGCGGGGGCCAGTCTGATCACATTGTCGATCGACGGACGGACCGGCTACGACCTGTCACCCGTGTCTCAGTGGGTCGCCTGGCGAGACGAGCGGAACGCCGCCTAGTGGCCACTACTACTAGCGTGCCGGGCTAGAGGGCCGCGCCGTCGATGTCAGATCCCGGTCAGTCTCGGGCGTCACCTGTGGCTGGTTACGAGCCAACCACCAGATTCCGATGAGTCCTCCGACACCGGCCACCAGACCGCTCACCTGGTTCCAGGTGAATGCCCCGATCGTCGCGTCACCGCTCTCCGAGCCGAAGCGGAGGGCGTCGAGAACGAACCGCTGAAGTCCGTACCAGGCAACCCACGTGGCGAAGAGCTGCCCGTAATGCAGCTTGAAACGACGGTATCCGAAATATAGGAAACCGAGCAGGATCACAGCACCGAGCAGGTCGTACACCGCGACATGGTGATAGATGCCGCACAACCCGTCGGGACCGACGGCGGCCTCGGTGCATTCCAGGGCATCGTGGGCCGGGGCAACGTCGTAGCCCGGTTTGATCCCGTAGCCCCAGGCAACGTCGGTAGCTCTGCCCAGGTGCTCGACGATGGCGAGGTCGCCTATCCGTCCGACGATGGTGCCCAGAGCCAGCCCGAATGACGACATGTCCAACGTCGGAATTACCGGCAACCCGACCTGACGCATTCGCCACCCGCCGGCGATGATTCCCCCGGCAAAACCGCCCAGGATCGAGAAATTGCCCCGTACCGGGTTGAGCGCGTCCAGCCATGGCACTCCATCGAGCAACTGGGCCGGAGCGGTGAGGTAGCGAGCGCCGAGAAGGGCGCCAATCAGACCCCAGGTCAGGACTGCTTGGTACTTGACCGTGTCGAAGTCTCTCTTCCGCAACTCTGTGGTGGCCAACCAAGCTCCGGCCACAAACCCCAGTGCGGCGAATACGCCATGCAACGAGAACTGGAATGGTCCGACGTCCCATATCGGTATCGGTGGGTAGCTGATCGCAGCGAGCATGGGGCGAGGGTACCCGTGAGTCATGATTGCGGAGCTCAGCCGAGCGAAGGCACCGGGGCTCCGCCTCGGGACTCCGCCTCGGGGCACTCACTCGCCGGATCACCGGGGAGAAACCGGGCCGCTCGGCGACCAATTAGAGTCGCGCACCGTGAGCGACCAACTGACCGCAGCTGCCGCCGCCCTGGATCTCCCCGAAGGCCTGGTCCAGCGCTCGGCAGCGGCGCGAGCCACAGCCAGCGGAACCTCTGTGGACGACGTGCTCGCTGCCTGGGCGGGTGGCACCCCGATGGCAGTCAGCACCGCCGGGAGCGCTGCCGAAGAGGCCGAGAGCACACCGACGCCCGAGCCCACCACTCCTGAGCGCGAGTCGGGGCCTGAGCCGACACCGGCTCCCGAGCCAGAACCAGCCACCCCTCCGGTCACGACCATCGCACCCGAGCCCGAGCCCGAAAAACAGTTGGATCCGGTTCCCCTGAGACGACGGGTCAGGACTGCGGTCAGGGTGGGAGCCTGGACCGGCGCCGGTTTGGGTCTGGTTGGATTCGTGGTCGCCACCGCCGGATGGGGAGCCACGGCCACCGTCACCGGGGAGGGCAGCTCAATACCGGTCATCCAGGTCAACTCGAACGGCGTGATCATCGGAGCCGCCCTGGTTAGCCTGGTGTTCGGCGCGGTTAGCGCTTCTCTGTCCCGGTCGGCCGCAGCATGGGCCAACCCCGGCATGCAACTCAGCAGCTCACCCGCCTCGACCGCTTGGCTGGGCGCATTCATCGGGCTCGTCCTCGGTGTCATCGCCGGTGCAGCATTGACCAGCGGCTTCGGAGTGCCGGTCGAGGACTTGGAAGGGGTAGCCCAACTGCCGGTGTTGGCGACGATCGCGATCATGCTCATCGGCGGAGCGTTCCTCGGTGGCGTGACCGCGGCCGTCACCCAGGCCTTGGGCGTCCCTGTCTCGGTGCCTGCCGAGGATCACGAACAGGTAAGGGCGGTCAAGGCCCGGCTCGGCGCGGCATTGGGCATCCCTCTGACCGGTTTGATCCTGTTGTTGTTGCTGGTGGTGCCCTTTGCGTGGGCATTGCTCGAATCGAACCATCTCACCTCTGGGGGAGCCGCCATCGTCGGCATCCTCACCGCGGCTGGAGTGCTCGCCTTTGCCACCCTGGCCGGAGGCAGGCCAAACGTGAGGCTGACCTTCGGCGAGGTGATGGTTGCCGTGGCCGGGATCGGGACAGTCCTGGTCGTCATTCTCGCAGTCCTCTTCGCCATGAGCGACGACGAGCACGAAGAGCCCGCCGCTGAGCCCGAGGCTGCCGCGGTGCTCGTCATCGGCTGAGGTCAGCTCAGACCAGCCGCTCTCGCAATCTCAGCCGCGTTGATGGCATGGGTCAGGTCGCCGAATGCAAGCGCCGCCCGCAGATTGGCCGCTACCTCGAGGGCAACCTGTACCTGTGCCTCCTTCGTGGAAGCACCCAGATGCGGGGTGAGCACCAGGTTGGGGGCCGACAGCAGGGGGCTCTCTGGCGGCAACGGCTCGGTCTCATAGACGTCGAGGCCCGCTCCGGCGATCCTCCCTTCGATCAACGCCCGAGCCAGGGCGGCTTCATCCACGACTCCGCCACGGGAGAGATTGACCAGGAAGGCACCCTTCTTCATCTTCAGCAGCGCGCTCTCGCCGATCAGACCCCTGGTCTCGTCGGTGAGGGGAACGTGCAGAGTGATGACATCGGCCTCCGCGAGCAGTTGATCCATCTCGACGACCACGGAACGCAACTCGGCCAGTCGGTCGGCGGAGAGATAGGGATCATGGACGATCACCCTCATCCCGAAGGCGCGGCAGCGGTCGGCCACAGTGCTGCCGATCCTCCCCGCTCCGACCACACCGAGGGTGCGGCCTCGCAACTCGACACCTTGGAGGTTGGCCCTGTCCCACCTGCCCTCGCGCATCGAACGATCGGCCTCGGACACGCGACGGGCCACAGAAAGGAGGAGGGCCATCGTCAGCTCCGCTGCCGACACCGTGTTGCCACCGGGAGCGTTCACCACCGCCACTCCGCGTTCCGAGGCTGCGGCCACATCGATGTTGTCGACGCCGACGCCGGCCCTGCCCACGACTTTGAGCTCAGGTGCGGCCTCCAGCAGCCGGGCATCGACCGTGGTGGCGCTTCGGACGATCAGGCCTGCCGCGGTTTCGAGCTCGGAGCCAAAGCGGGCCTCGGTCGAGCTCTTGATCCGCACCACCTCGAAACGCTCGTCGTCCCGAAGCGGGGCCAGGCCCTTCTTCGAGACCCGATCGGTTGCGACAACCCGATAGGTTGCACTCACCGGAGCACCTCGCCCAGGGCTTCCAGCAACTCGGTCAGTTTCTCCACCCCGTGATCTCCCATGTGCCCGATGCGAACACTCGTCTCCTTCAGCCGCGCATAGCCTCCACCGATGACCCAGCCACGGTCGCGCATCGCGGCGACGACCTCGGGCCCGCTGATGGTCTCGGGCAGGCTGAGACAGGTCACCGTCGGCGAACGGTATCCGGGCGGCGCAAGAACGTCTACGTCGACACCTTCCGCCTGCATCTCCTCCACCCAATCGGTGGTGGCCCTCTGCATCGCTGCGTGACGTGACCAGCGGTTCTCGATGCCCTCGACACTGATCCTCTCCAGCTGCGCCTCGAGGGCATAGAGCAGCGAGACGGCGGGGGTGGAGGGCGTCTGTGAGGCCTCCAGAGCCTTCATCAGCGGCACCAGATCGAAGTAATAGCCCTTGTTGGTCACTACCGAAGAGCGGTCCATCATGGCCTCCGAGGCCACCCCAAAACTGAGCCCGGGTGGGAGCGCCAATGCCTTCTGTGACCCGGTTAGGACGAAGTCGAGCTCCCAGTCATCGGTCCGGACCTCCGTGCCGGCGATTCCGGTGACCGAATCGACGAGGAGCATGACTCCCGGATAGCGGGCCGACACCCGAGCGATCGATTCCAGATCCTGCAGAGCACCGGTAGAGGTCTCAGAGTGACTCAAGGTCACCGCGTCATAACTCCCCTTCGCCAACCTCGCGTCGAGCTGCTCCGGGTCGTGATACCTGCCCCAGTCGACAGCCCAGAGCTCGGTCTCCTTGCCGCACGCCATCGCGATTTCGCCGAATCGCGACGAGAAGGCCCCGTTGACCAAGCTCAGCACCTTCCCACTGCCCACACCGTTTCGCACCGCAGCCTCCATCAGCCCGGTCGCCGACGACGTCGAGATCACCACCGGGCGCTCGGTCACGAATACCCGCTTGAGACCCTCCTGCAGCCGTTCCAGGAGCTCTTTGATATCGCGGCCGCGATGACCGATCATCGGTCGAGTCTGAGCGGACAGCACCTCAGGATGGACCTCGGTAGGACCGGGTAAGAAGAAGTGCCCTTGGGGTAGCTCGTTTGGCATGGTCATCTATCGGTAGGTTGGTATCGCGCTCTACCCGTCGGCCAGGCCCAGTGCGTAGCGCACGGTACCCACCAGTTCCCAGTCGACGAGAACCGACTCGCCGCTGCGCTGGTGCTCCCGGAGGTGAGAGAGCGGGAAGTTGTAGTCGCCATCCGGCACCGGCACGAACTCGAGCTCGGAGCCGTCCACCAATACCGTGAACGCAACGACCTCATCGAGGGTTCCCTCGACGGAGGTGACCACGCCTCGAACCGTCCCCGATGTCTCTGCGCACGCCGGCAGGACAAGTGTGAGAAACAGGACAGTCACGAGTCTCACTGAACGGGAAGCAGGCCACATCTCACGCCTTCGTGACGATCTCAGGAGGCTCGCAGGGAAGCCTCGAGCCTCTCCCAATCCCGCTCCTGCTTAGTCCAACGGAACCAAATCACGGCAATGGTGACCCACAACAGCAGTCCGCCGCCGAGCTTCATGATCACCCCGGCAATGGTCTGGTCGGCAACCGCAGTCAGACCAAAGGCGAGTGCCGCATCCCCATAGACGGGATAGATGGCCACAGAGGAGAAAGTGAGAAACGACGCCGGAATCGTGGGGAGGAGAGATTGCAGGAACAAGTAGAACATCTGCCCGGGAGCGGGCAGCGCCGGAATGGCCCGGGTCGGAGAGAACACCGGCATCCACATCAGCATCGAAACTGCAAAAAGCCAGGCGTGCACGGAGAAGTGCATCAGATCACTGGTGAGCATCCACCCCACCAACTCGGGCCAGTGGATGACGATGAAGGTGGTGTTGAAAACCACAAACGCCACCACGGGTTTTGCCAGTGGCCGCAGCCAGCGCGCCACCGAGGGCCGCCCCAACGTCACGTCGGCCAGCCAGCGCGGGGTACCCCGAAGCAACAGGGGCGGGATCACGAGGGCGATCACAATGTGCTCGACCATGTGCACCGTGAACAAGGCAGTCTCACCCACATCGTGTATGGGCCAACCCGAGACGAGCCACAGGGCGGCCAAGGCGCCATACCACCGCCACTTCTGACCGCTTCTCGCCGGCTCGGCGTCCGGAGCGACCACCGGCCGCAAACGACGATCTGCGAACCAGTAGCCATAGCCGAGCAGGAACACCAGTAGCCATACCTCGTAGTGGGGATGCCAGGGAGGCAGCATGTCATCCACCCCTGATGGCGACGACCCCGAGCGCGGTGAGGACGATGGCGTACAGGGAAAAGGCGAGGATGAAACCGGCGGTGAAGAATCGGCTCAGTGTCGACTTCTCGAACCTGAGGTGCATGAAGAAACCCACGACGATGACGAACTTGAGGGCGGCCAGGATCAACAACATCGCCGCGTTCAGGAATCCCAGGTCGTAGGCCTGATTGACATAGAACAGTCCGACCTCGATCGCAGTCAGCACCGCCAGCACCACGGCGATCTTCCAATACTGAGCCGGCGTGGGATGGTGGATGTGCTCTTCGCTGCTCATGACGGGACCGAGAGGAGGTAGACCACTGTGAAGATCACGATCCAGATGATGTCGACGAAGTGCCAGTAGAGGCCAACCAGCTCGAGGTTCATCCCGTGTTTCTCGCTGAGACCACCCGGTCGGCGGGAGATCCCCCACAAGGAGAGCAGCATGATCACCCCAATGGCGACGTGGGCACCATGGAACCCGGTGAGCATATAGAAAGCCGATGCAGCCGGATTCGTCGTCAGCTTCATGTCGAACTCGACGATGAACTCGGTGAATTCGAACACTTGACCGCCGAGGAATACCGCTCCCAGGGCGGCCGTGGCGAAGAGCCAGGTCCTGGTGCCGCCCTGATCTCCACGGCTGAGGGCGTTGTGGGCCAGGACCATGGTCAATGAGCTCATCAGCAGCACGAACGAGCTGACCGAGGTGAACGGGATGTCGTAGATACCGGATGGATATGGGCCTGCGAACCCGGACCGATTGGAGTAGAGGAGATAGTTGGAGATGAGTGCCCCGAAGAACAAGAACTCGGAGCTGAGAAAAGCCCACATCCCCAGCTTGCGATTGTCGACCCCGGTCGACTCGTGCTCGGGGTGCTCGTGGTCAGCCATCGTCTCGTGAGCCAGATCAGCCATCGATTGCGCCCTCCACCACATCAGAGCCGGGCTCGTGACCCTCGAGATGGGGCTCCTCGAGCGGTTCCATGCCCCAGCCGATCAGCGAGGCGAGAGTCAGGATGGCGCCGATGAGGATCATCGCCTTGCCCCACAGCGCCTCGTGATAGATCACCCCATAGAAGATGATCGGTAAGCCGAGCGCCACGAAGAAGGGGAAGTAGGACGGCGCCGGCAGGTGAATCGTGCCGACGGGGTTCCGCTGCTCGTGTTCGATGCGGGCCACGATCTCATCTGCGTCGTCCCGGCGCACGGCACGCCCATCCTCGTCCTCGCCATACTTGAGGTGCCAGAAGTGGTCGAGACTGGTGACCACCGGCGGAACGGCGTAGTTGTACTCGGGGGTGGGGTTGGGAACCATCCATTCCACGGTGCGAGCGTCCCATGGGTCGAGTCCGGAGGCCTCGCCGCGCCGACGGCTGACGAACCAGTTGAACATGAAGACGAGCACCGACAGGGCGATGACGAAACCACCGATCGTGACCACGATGTTCCACGGCTCGAGACCCATCTCCGGTGCGTACTTCCAGGTCCGACGGACCATCCCCTGCAACCCGAGCCAGTGCATCGGGCCGAAAGTCAGGTTGAAACCCAACAACATCAGCCAGAAGTGGAGCTTTCCCAACTTCTCACTCATCACCTTGCCGGTGATCTTGGGGAACCAGTAGTACAAACCACCGAACAGGCCGAAGATGGCGCCACCGAATATCACATAATGGAAGTGGGCCACGATGTAATAGGTGTCGGTCTGCTGCCAATCGGAGGGCACGACGGCATGGGTCACACCGGATAGGCCCCCGATGGTGAACATGGCCACGAACCCGATCGCGAACAGCATCGGAGCCGTGAGGCGTATTCGACCCATCCAGAGCGTGCCCAGCCAGTTGAAGATCTTGATCCCGGTGGGAATGGCGATGGTCATCGTGGCGAGACCGAAGGCTGCCTGCGCCACCGGGGTGATCCCCGAGGCGAACATGTGATGGGCCCACACCCCGAATCCAAGGAATCCGATGGCGGCTCCGGCGAACACCACCGCCGAATACCCGAACAACGGCTTCCGGGAGAAGGTGGGCAGGATCTCGGACACGATGCCCATGGCGGGCAGGATCAGGATGTAGACCTCGGGATGGCCAAAGAGCCAGAACAGGTGTTGCCACAGGATCGGATCGCCACCGTTGGTCGCCGCGAAGAACAACGACCCGAATTGGCGGTCGAAGGCGACCATGAACAGAGCCACTGCGATGATCGGGAGTGAGAACAGGAGCAGGAACGAGGTGACCGTGGTCATCCAGGCAAAGACCGGCATACGCAGCAGCCGCATTCCCTTGGCCCGCATATTCAGGACGGTCACGATGAAGTTGATCGCCGAGACCAGCGAGGCGAGACCGATGATCTGCAGTCCCAGAGCCCAGTAATCCATGGCGGTTCCCGGCGAGTAGAGCGGGCCGGCGTTTGGTTGGTAGGCAAACCACCCCGCATCTGGCGAGGTGGCGAGGAAGTTGAAGCTGCCCGGCCCACCCCCGGGGGCCAGGTTGCCGTCGATTCCTCCGATGCCGTCGACACCGGCCGGGGCGAGGGAGGTCCCGAAGAAGAACGTCGAGTAGAGGAATATTGCGCCAAAGAAGAAGATCCACCAGGAGAGGGCGTTGAGCCGTGGAAAGGCGACGTCACGGGCCCCGATCAGAAGCGGGAGCAGGTAGTTCATGAAGGCAGCCGAGGCCGGCATCACGAAGAGAAAGATCATCGTGGTGCCATGCATCGTGAACAGTGCGTTGTAGGCGCCGGCGGTGAGGAACTCCGAGTTGGCCTGGGCGAGCTGTATTCGAAGCAGCAACGCCTCGATCCCACCTATCAGGAAGAAGGTGAATGCGGCGTAGCCATACATGACCCCGATCCGCTTGTGATCCACCGTCGTCAGCCAGGACCAGAATCCGGAGGTCGACGCCGGTCTGCGGAAGATGGTGGTCGATGGGCGCTCTGCGGTGGCGGTCATTTGTTGCTATCCAACCATACGATCAAGTCGTCGATCTCCTGCTCGGTGAGGGCCAGGTTCGGCATGAAGCTGCCTGGCTTGACGCTGGGCGGGTCGGCGAGCCATCTCTTCAGCGCCACGTCGTGGTCTTCGCCCTCCTCGGGCAGGGTGGCCCCGGCGAAGACCCCCCTCGAGGCGAAGTGGGTGAGCTCTGGCCCGTTGAAGGCTCCGTCAGCGACGACGAGCGAAATGTCCTCGTCCTCGAATCGGACGGTGTGACACAGGGTGCAGCCCTTGTTCTGGAATACCTGGAACCCGTCCCACTCCTGGGTCCCCTCGGCCGGCACCGGAGCGCCTTGCTGCTGGGCGACGAGCCAGTCCTCGTAGTCGGACGGATTCAGCGCCAGGACCCTCGCCCGCATCAGGGAATGGGAGAGACCGCAGAACTCGGCGCAATGACCCCAGAACTCTCCCGGCTCGGTGGACTCGAGCCGCAGGAGAGTCGTCTGTCCCGGCACCAGATATCGCTTTCCGTTGAGAGCCGGGACCCAGAAGTTGTGGAGGACGTCAGCTGAGGTCATCTTGGCGCAAACTTCCTGGCCGGCGGGTATCACCATCACGTTGGCGGTGTTGATGCCGGCGTCCGGGTAGTGGTACTCGAACCACCATTGGTGGCCGATCACCTGGATCTCGATGGCGTCCGAGCCGCACTCGGTCAGATCGAAGACGGCGGCGGTGGTCGGGACCGCCACTCCGGCCAGGATGAGGGCGGGGATCACGGTCCAGAGAACCTCCAACCTCGGGCTCCCGTGGAGTTGCCGGGCCTCCTTTGACCCTTCCCGGTCCCGGAAGAGAAATACCGCAACGAGGATTGCCCCCTGGACCAAGGCGAACACCCCGACGGCGATCCAGAAGACCGGCCAAAAGAGGCTGTCGATTCTCTCGGCGAAAGGACCGGCAGGATCGAATGTCGTGAGGGAGGCGTCTTCGATCTCGATCAGAGAGCAAGCACCGAGCAACAGCCCGGCGCCGACGATGGCGCCTGCGCGAAAGAGACGTTGACGAGTCGGAGCCATCGGCTGAGCATCATAAGGTCTCTCCAAACCACCGACCAACTCCGGGATACAGGGCTCCCTAGGGAAGCGCGGCGTCGATTGCGGCCCTCAGCTCGGCATCGGAGGCAGCACCCTCGAACGACGCCGTCACCCGCCCCGATTCGTCGACGACGAAGACCCAGGGCTCCGAGGGCAGACCCCATTCGCCGGGGGCCGGCACCGCGGTGAGATCGTCGAACGACTCCACCTGAAGATCCTCATAGATCTCTACGTGCACGAAGTCCACCCCCGGGTAATCCGGCCGAAGTCCTTTCACCTGGTCGAGTAGAGGCCCACATGTCTTCGAGACGCAGAAGGCCGGCGTGGCAAAAACGATCACCGCCGGAGTCCCGTCACTGACCGCCTCCGCCACACTCACCTCGTACATCGCAGGGTCTGGGTCCGGGTCCGAGGTGATGATCGGGAGGTCCGGGTATTGGGCCGAGGTCCTCGTCTGTGACTGCGGGGCCGTCTCACCAGGTTGGATCAGGGCAGGGTCCTCGAAGGCGACCAAGCCCACCGGTCCCGCGGTCGACAGCCCATCGGCGTCGATGGTGGCCTGGTAAGTGCCCGCTGCCGGGATCTCCACCCGCGCCACGTAGAGACCCCTCACCTCGGGCAAGGTCCACACGAATTCCATCGGATAGTTGCCGATCGGTGAGCCGTCCTCATTGCGAAGCTCGAGCGTCGCCTCCCGGTCGGGGGCGGCCAGGAACTGGTCGCTCTCCGGGTCGATCAGCGCGAACATCACCCGCTGGGTCCCCACACCGATGCTCTGGTTGCTAGATGCGACCAACGCGAATGGCTTCACTCCGCCTGACCCACATCCGGCTAGCAACAGCACGCTCGCAGTCAGGGCGATGGCCAGGCGTCTCATCGCACCAACACGTCGAGCATCACAGCGGCGAACAACGCCGACAGATAGATCGTCGAAGTGGTGAACAGACGCATCGCGTCACGGGGTCGTAGATAGACCCGCCACGTGTCCCACAAGAACCATGCGCCCAGGACGAGCGCTGCGACGAGGTATGTCCAGCGCATACCGGCCACCGGGACCAACAAGAGACTGACCCCAACCATCAGACCGGTGTAGAGCAACATCCTGCGCGTGGTGGCCTCCACCCCAGCCACAACCGGCAGCATGGGAACCCCGGCCCTCGAATAGTCCTCGCGATAGCGGATGGCCAGTGCCCAAAAATGTGGAGGTGTCCAATAGAAGACCACGAGGAAGAGAACCCAGGCCGGGAGACCGACCGAGCCCGTGACCGCCGCCCACCCGACCAGGACGGGCGCGGCGCCCGCCGCACCTCCGATCACGATGTTCTGGGAACTAGTCCGTTTCAGGGCGATCGTGTAGACGAACACGTAAAAGAGCAGAGCGGAAGTCGTAATCGCGGCGGCGAGGAGATTGGCCGCGCTCCACAGCCAGGCAAAACCCGCCACGCCAAGCACCACACCAAAGATCAGGGCGTTGCGGGCGGGTATCTCGTGACGGGCCAGGGGCCGTCCCCTGGTTCGTCGCATCACCACGTCGATGTCGCGGTCGACGTAGTTGTTCAGGGCGTTGGCACCCCCAGCCGACAGGGAGCCGCCTATCAGCGTGGCCACAACTAGCCAGGTACCGGGCCACCTACCCGCCGCCAGCACCATCGCCGGCACCGTCGTGATCAGCAACAGCTCGATGATCCGGGGCTTGGTGAGGGCGAAGTACGCGGCCACCCGCGAGCGCGTCCGGCCCGCGGTTTGGTGAGGATCGGTGATCAGCGGGATGACCAGGTCGTGGCCCTCACTCGACATCCGTCTCCTCTTCGACTTTCTCTTCGTCGGCCTCGGCCACCTCAGCGGCCCTCCTCGCCTTCCGCTCCGCCCAACGCAGGGCGACGATCGCAAACAGAGCCGGCAGCACGAACACCCCGACTTCGTCGATACCCCAATAGTGCGCAAGTGTGAACATCAGGCTGAGAGGATCAATAGACCAAGTGTGGTCAGGGCAACCATAAGGAGAAGCATCGCGTACTGGGAGCGCACGGCTTCCCGCCCGAAGTCCGCAAGCGCCCGGTCATGGGCCAGCACCACTCCCAGAACATGACCGGTGACGATGACACCGACCTGCACGTACCAGATCGGCTCCGATGCGGTGATGAAGAAATCGACACTGCGCTCGGCGGTCCCGAACAAGTCCCAGCCCAAGGCGAAGGGATCCGACACGGCGGCGATGAGTTGTTGGCCTTCGAAAAGGATCAAGGTGAGATAGTGGGCGACGGCGTACGCCAGCGCGATCGGGACCAGGGTGTGGGCGAAGCGTCCGGCTACTCTCCCGGCAGTCCACTCGTCACCGACCATCCGTGCTGCCACCACAGAGGCCACCCAATAGGCCAACCCGATCACCAGTACCGTCGATACCAGCAACAAGGTCTGACCGGGCACCGTACCCATGAGACCGCCGAACGCAGAGCGAAACCAAGGCGTGACTGCCGCCCCGTCGTAGCTGACTGTTCCAATGGCAATGACGACCATCGCGGCCAGCCCCTTCCACTCCGGGATGACCGTCAGCGCCCGCAGCCAGCCTCGCCAAACGATCCGGCCGTCACCCCGTCGCCCCAGAGGGGAGATCGAGGAAATGAGCCTGTTGTAGGGAGTGAACGCATCGAACACGGCCAGTCCCGACTCGCGGCCGGCATAGGCCATGGAGCCGATCATCAACAGCGTGTAGACGAGGGCAGCTGCTCCCAGCGTGACGGCTGAGCCCGATCCCGGGCTGACCAACTCCAACCATGTGAAGGCCAGGAGCAGGAGATCGGCCGGCCAGATGCCCCATCGATCGACCACCCAGAGACGTTCGCCCTGCCCCACTCGAAGCACCCGCCCCAGCGTCCGCCACGGGTTGATCTCGGTGTACGAATCGCCGACCACGGCGCCCCCAAAGGGGATGACGAGCCAGAACACCACCCACACCAGCACGGGGGCGATTCCCGGCCTGGTGCGATCGGTGTCGAGGCCGAGCAGTGGAGGCAACAGTTGGCCCACGACCAACAGCAGCCCGATCAACCCCACTGCCGGGATCAGCCCTCCTCGTGGGATTGAAAACCGCGCCGGCTCATGGCGCGGGCCGTCCTGCAGCCTGGGCTCCGGCCAGAGCACGGTCAGAGCCACGAAGCTGATGACGAGGACCACGCCGGCACCGACGATGAAATAGGTGACCGGCACCGGGAGATCCAAACGGCCCCCGATTCCGTGAGCCAAGGCGATAGCCGGGAAGCTGACCACGAGCCCAACAGCGATCAGGGAGGTGACGCCGAGGCGTCTGATCAAGGAGCCACCACCAGCTCGAAGAGAAGGGTGTGTGTCGACTCCAACTCGACCTCGAAGATGCCGGGGATTTCGGCCGTCACAGAGATCTCGAGGGGGACCCCGGCCGTGACCGTGAAGAACAGGTCGTACCCATGGACGTGAACCTCGTCGTCGTCGTCAGAGAGCACCCAGACCGAAACCTGCTCACCGAGGGCGTAGCTGAATTGGTCCTGGCCCACCACTTGCCCGCCCTCGAAGTAGACATCTATTCGTTGTGCAGTTGTCGTGGGAGCAGAGGAGGTCGTCGTCGGCAAGGCACCGGTGGTCGTGGTCGGCATTGTGTTGGTGGTCGTAGGAGGCCCGATCGAGGTCACCGCGGCGCTGGTGGCAACTCCACCTCCCTCGCCCGAGCAGCCCGAGGCCACCAGTAGAACCGCCCACAACAGCCAGGTTCGATGGCGCACGGTCGAACCGTAGATCTCTCCTCCCCAGAACATCGATTCGGGCCAATAGGCTCCTGGCTCATGAAATGGTTGCGTCGAACCATGGTCGCGCTTCTTCTTCTCGCCGTGGCCCTGAGTGCGATCACCTTCTTCTTCGTCCGTCGTTCCTTTCCGCCGGTGCAAGGCGAGATCCGGGTCCATGGGCTCGACCATCCAGTGGAGATCATCAGGGACGTCGACGGGGTGCCCCACGTGTTCGCCTCGACGAATCACGACTTGTTCTTCGCCCAGGGATACGTCCACGCCCAAGATCGCTTTTGGCAGATGGACTTCTGGAGGCACATCGGCTCCGGGCGGCTGGCCGAGATGTTCGGGGAGAGCCAGCTCGACACCGATATGTTTCTCCGCTCACTCGATTTCGTTGGTCTCTCCGAGAGTGAGCTGGAGTCGATGGCACCAAAGGTCCGGACGATCCTCGAGGCCTACTCCGAGGGTGTCAACGCATATCTCGCCGAGCGAGCCCCCACTCAGGTCAGCCTCGAGTACGGGATCCTCGCACTGCAGGGATCGGGATACGAGATCGAGCCGTGGACACCGATCAACACCTTGACCTGGGCCAAAGTCATGTCTTGGGACCTCAGCTGGAACCTCTATCAGGAGATCGATCGGGCCATGATCAGCGCCCGCCTCCCGGTCGAGCGGGTCGAACAGACCTACCCGCCCTATCCGGAGGAACATCCGGTGGTGGTGCCCTCGGACCAAGCGGCGATGACTCGGGCTGAGATCACCGCAACGGCACCGGGCGCTCTCACCGCATTGGAAAAGGCCGGGGCGAGAGCCGGGGTCGTCTGGGACCTGACCGGCGGGGGATTCGCCGGGATCGGCTCCAACAACTGGGTGATCGGAGGCTCTCGAACCAAGTCCGGGCTTCCCATCCTGGCCAACGACCCCCATCTGGCAATCCAGATGCCCTCGATCTGGTACGTCAACGGGCTCCACTGTCTGGAGATGACGGCCGACTGCCCATTTCAACTGGCCGGTTTCTCATTCCCCGGCACCCCGGGTGTCATCATCGGCCACAACGACCACATCGCTTGGGGGCTCACCAACCAGGCCGTCGACACCCAGGACCTGTTCATCGAGAAGGTGAGCCCTGACGACCCCACGCAGTACCAGTATCAGGGTGAGTGGATCGACATGGGGGTCAGGAGTGAGACCATCGAGATCGCCGGTGGCGAGCCAGTGACCTACGACGTGATGACGACTCACCATGGTCCGGTGATCTCCGACCTCTACCTCGAGGAGGGACAGCTCGACGGTACATCGCTCGAGCTCCCCGACGACTACGTGGTCAGCCTCGCCTGGGGAACCCTCGAGCCGTCGACACTCGTCGAGGCATTCATCGGGCTCAATCTGTCCACGAACTACGAACAGTTCCGCACCGCTCTGTCCAAATGGGACATCGCTGCCCAGAACGTCGTATATGCCGACCGCGACGGCAACATCGCCTACCAGTCGACGGGAAGGGTGCCGATCCGGGCCGGGGGCGACGGTAGATGGCCGGTGCCGGGCTGGACCGGGGAGTTCGAATGGACGGGGGTAGTCCCCTACGAGGAGATGCCGCGCATGGTCAACCCGCCCCGGGACTACATCGCTTCGGCCAACCAGCCGGTCATCTCCCCAGGCAAGCACCCATTCCTCTCGGGTGACTGGGACCTGGGATACCGGGCGGCGCGGATCGAAGACCTCATCGCAGAGGCATCGGGTGCCTACACGGTGACCTCAGCCCAGGAAATGCAGATGGACGACCACGACGGCGGGGCGCCCAACGTTGTCCCCCATCTTCTGGCGGTGAGCCGCGACTCCGAACCGATCGGTGTGATGCAGGATGCGCTCGAGCCCTGGTCCACGGGCCGTGATGCCTTCAGAGCCTCACCTGGGTCACCGGGCGCGGCAGCCTACGAGGCGACCTGGGTGAATCTCCTTCGCCTGACCTTCCACGACGAGCTGCCTGAGGAATCGTGGCCGGAAGGAGGCAGCCGCTGGTTCGAGCTGGTTGGCAGTCTTCTGGAATCACCCGACGATCCATGGTGGGACGATGTGAGCACCGAGATCGTCGAGGACCGGGACACGATCCTGGCCCGGGCGATGACCGATGCCCACGCCGAGCTGGTCGAGCGGCTCGGGTCGGACCCGACCACATGGCAATGGGGCAGCATCCACCTGGCTCCCTTCGAGCATCAGTCTCTCGGCCAGTCAGGCATCGGGCCGATCGAGTGGCTCTTCAACCGGACTGCGCCACCCCGTCTCGGTGGCGGCGCCGACATTGTCAACGCGGTGGGTTTCTACCCGCCGGATGGCTATCAGGTGGATTGGATCCCCTCGATGAGGATGGTGATCGACCTCGCCGACCTCTCCAGATCGACGGCGATCAACAGCACCGGGCAATCGGGACACGCCTTCCATGGCCACTACAAGGACATGATCGAGCCGTGGGTCGATGGCAAACAACACCCGCTGCGTTGGACCCGGGACCAGGTTGTGGCCGACGCGGCAGCAACGCTCGAACTGACCCCGCAGTCCTAGGGGTCGGTCAGGCACAACTCCGCTTCGACCATGGTGTCGTAGAAGGCCACGGCCCCGCCCCAGTCGGCGGGGGCGTCGTTGGTGAGCACATTGACGTTCGCCTCTTCGCCCCACCATCCCCAGGGGATCGCAGCCAATCCGGGGCGGAGCCTTTCGCTGATCCTCGCCGACATCTCGAGGGCACCCCGATCGTTGAAGACCCGCACCCGGTCGCCTTCTCCAATACGACGTTCCTGGGCATCGGCCGGGTCGATCTCGAAGTAGGGGCCCTTCTCCCGATCGGCATGATGCTTCGAGTAGGAGCTGTTGAGGAACCGGGTGTGCGTCTTCGGGCTGAGGAGAACCAAAGGGTAACGCCGGCTCAAGTCACCACCCGGGCCCTCCCCGGCCGGGTTGAACTCGGGCAGCGCGGCTCTCCCACTGGATGCCAGCTCCTCGGAATAGAGATGGGCTCTGCCGTCCGGGGTGGCATAGCCACCCTCCGCGTAAGGAAGCACTTGATCGGGGAGGTTGAGCCTGGCGAAGCCGTCTCGTTTGAGACCGTCCACATCGACCCCGGGCAGGGCTCTCCGCAGAAGGGCCTCGTCATCGAGATCGAACTCGGAGTCGTCGAAGCCCATGGCGCGGGCCAGGCGCCGCCATAGCTCGGTGTTGGGCACGGTCTCCCCGAGTGGCTCGATTGCCGCGTGGTTCCAACCGAGATAGAGGTGTCCCCACGAGGGCACCATGTCGACTTGCTCAATTTGAGTTGTCGCCGGGAAGACCACATCGGCATACATGGCGGTGTCGGTGATGAATTGCTCGCTGACCACCGTGAAAAGATCCTCCCGTTCCAGACCCCGCCGGATGGCGGCCGCATTGGGAGCGGAGATCACCGGATTGCCATTCCACACGACGAGAGCGCGGATCCCCATCTCCGGAGACGTGAGCGCCTGTCCGAGACGGTTCATGCTCACTCCGCGCGTCGGCTGATCAACCTCCACCACAGACATGTCGACGGCCGCCTCCGACCAGATTCCGACAGATCGCGATAAACCCCCTCCCCGGTGTCGCCAGGATCCGGTGAGAACGGGGAGACAGGCCAGAGTGCGGAAGAACATGGCGCCGTTCTCGTGGTGCTCGGCTCCGATGAGGGTCCTGATGAACGACCGCGGGGTCGAGCCGTACGCGAGAGCCAGCGATTCGATCTCCGTCGGGTCCAACCCACAGACGGCCGCCGCCCGCTCAGGGGACCAGGCCGCGACGTGCTCTGCCAGCTGCTCGAACCCCACACTGTGCTTCTGCACGTATTCGCGATCGATCAGGTCATCGCGAACCAGCACGTGCATCACCGCCAGCATCAGGGCGACGTCAGTTCCGGGGAGAGGCTGGATGAACCAGTCAGCCGAACCGGCGGTGATGGTCCTGATCGGGTCGATCACCACCACCCGCGCCCCTTTGGCCCTCGCCTCTTCGACGAAAGGCCACAGGTGACGGTTGGTGAGACGAGTGTTGGTGCCCCACAGGATCACCAAGTCGGCAAAACGGACGTCCATCGGATCCGCGCTCCGCCCGTCACCGTAGGTGGCGGCGACACCGGCGCCGGCTCCTGCCCCACATAGCGAATCGATCTGGCGTGAGGCGCCGAGCCGGGCGAAGAACAAACGATCGAGAAAGCTCATCTGCACCAGCCCCTGCGTCCCCGCATCGCCCCAGGGAAGAATGGCCTCGCCACCTTGCTCGGCGATGATCAGCCGAAGCCGACCCGCCACCAGATCGACAGCCTCCGGCCAGGACGCCTGCCGGAATGCGCCGTCGCCCTTCGCCCCGGTGCGGACCAAGGGATGGAGCACCCGCTCCGGGTGGTAGACACGCTCCAGGAACCTGTTGACCTTGGGACAGAGCTCTCCACGCGAGTATGGATGGGCGGGGTTGCCGCGCATCTTCACTGCGCGCCCGTCCTCGACAGTGACCACCCACCCACAACTGTCGGGACAGTCGTGATGACAGGTCCCCAACACAACCTCAGTCGTCATCCTGCAACCGTAGCCCGGTCCCGACGAGGCTCATCTCAACTAGTGCCCTGGGTCACCACCCCCGGGACTGACTCGTGCCCGCCAGTCGGGCATCTTGCCGGTAAGGAAGAACTTCGATCAGCTCGCCCGAGCGAGTCCGCTCCTGAATCGCCCGCCACGGCCCGACCTCGAACAGATCGGCATGATTGAGCAGGAAGACCTCCCGCAACTCGGGCGCCAGCCCGAGAAACCTCCGATGCTCCTCAGGAAAGACATCCCGGTCCCCCACCGGAAACCAGGGCTCGTCCATCATTGCTTCGCTCTCGTCGCGAGGGGGTGGTATCTCCCGAAAGTGGATATCGGTGAGAGGACTGAGCTCGTCGTAGTCGTAGAAGACGACACGCCCGTGCCTGGTCACGCCGAAGTTCTTTGGGAGCAGATCACCGGGGAAGATGTTGGTCGAAGCGAGGTCCTTGATGGTTTGCCCGAAGTCGATGACCGCTTCTTCGGCCGCAGCACGGGCGGCCTCCCGGACGTAGATGTCGAGGGGCACGACACGGCGCTCGACATAGACACGCTTGATGATCACCGAGTCACCTTCGAGGCGAACCGTGCTCGCTGCCTCGGAGAGAAGCTCGTCGAGTACCGCGTCGGAGAATCGCGAACGGTGAAACTCGAGGTGCTGGAAATCCTGAACGTCCATCAGACGACCGGCACGATCATGCTGAAAGACCATCTGGTACTTGTCGATGACCGACCGGCGCGTGGTGCGTTTCGGGGAGGCGAACGTGTCTCGGATCACCTTGAAGACATCGTCGTAGCCGGCCATGGTGAACACGATCATCACCAGGCCCCTGGTGCCCGGCGCCGTCTCGAACTGCTCGTCCGTGGACCTCAAGTGACGAAGCAGGTCACGGTACAGCTCGGTCTTGCCATGCTTGTTCTGCCCGATCGCGATATAGATCTCGGCTACCCGCTTACGGGGCATGAGCCGGCGCAGGAAGCGGACCAGGTCGTAGGGCCGGGCCACGTCGACGTGAAAGTAGGACCGGGTGAAGCTGAACACGATCGACGCCTCGTTCTCGGTGAGCAGGACGGCGTCGACGAACACTCCCTCGGCGCCGTTGCCCAAGGCGAGAATCAGAGGAATCCGATGTGAACCGGCATACAGCAACCCCACGATGAAGGCAGCCTGGCCCCGATAGAAGACAGAGCGCACCACCTCGGCCTTGCCCACCACCGTGAGCGCACCCGGCTCGTTGAGTCGCTGATCGATGCGCTCGGCCACCTCGGCTGCGTCCGCCTCGAGTCGCGCATACGGCACGGAGTGGGAGAACGAAACGAGGATGTCCACGACCAGGTGTGCCGTGGACTGGCGCCGGTCGAGCGTTAGGTATACGGGCTCCGCCGACGGGATGGGCGGTGTGTCGAAGTCGGTGTCGACGAACTCGATGTGCTCGGCAACCCCAACGGTATTGAAGACACGGCGGGTCACCGAGTTGTAGAAGGTCTCGGCCAGCTCCCAGTCCTGACGGCCGGAGATCAAACTCGAGTACACCGCCTTGATCGCCACCCAGACCAGGGGGTCACCAGTCCGATGCCCCAACAGCTGATCGATCGACTCGATCACCCGGTCGACGACCACCGGGTACAGCCGCAGTCTCTCCAGGGCGTCGCTGTGCATCCCGCGCCAGTTCCGCTCTTCGAAACGCCGCGGCGCCCGTTGGTTGATCCCCCGGAACCTCGAGACATACTCCTCGAACCCTTCGAGGATCCGGTTGGCGCCGAGATTGGAGAGCCGGCTGTCGGTCAGCGATGTCGTCATCTGTTTCCAACCCGCCGATCATCTGTCCTGGCGACCCGCATCCGAGACCATCAACCGAGGAAGGACGAGATCTCGTCGACCACACGATCAGGATGGGTCCAAGGGGCCTCATGCCTGACGCCCACCAGCTCGACCACGGTTGCATCGTCCAGGGCTCCGGCGAGAGCGTATTGCCATGCCGGAGGAACGAGCTGGTCGAGTGTCGGGATGACCACGAGGGTGTCGGCTTCGATCCGACCGATCCATGGCCGGGAGTCGAATCGCAACAGTGCGAGTGTTGCCTGGGCCCCGGCGTCGACATCACGACGATGGGTCTCCTCCCAAAGCCATCTGGCATGCTTCTCCTCTACCGCGCCTATCGCGCGCAGGTATGTCGATCGGACCTCGGGCGTCCCAAGACCCGTCAGCCGCTCAAAGGCTCGGGCCACAACCGCGCCTACTGCCCGAATGGTCCGATCAGGCTCGGGGTGGTGTGTGAAAGTGCCCATCAAGACCAGACGGTCGACCCGACCGGGATGGCGATGGGCCAGGGCCTGAGCGATAGCGCCACCCATCGAGTACCCCACCACCGAGACCTGGCCAAGACCCAGCTGGTCGAGCACACCGGCCATGTCGTCGGCAAGGTCATCGATCTCGAATCGGTCTCTTGCCATTGGCGCCAACCCATGGCTTCGGTGGTCCACCATGATCACCCGGTACTTCTCGGCCAACCGGGGCCCGATCCGGTACCACTCGGCAAGTGACGAACCGGCCAGCCCATGGATCAACAGCACGACCCGGGCATTGACCGGCCCCGACTCTCTGACTGCGAACTCCTGGTCTCCGACGAACACCGTCCGACCCGATACCCGCATGGGGTGCTCCTGGGGCGGACGAAATCTGGGGCTTATCACCGGCCCGAAGGCCCTCCACAGCAAGAGGCCGGCCAGAACGCGTCTGAGGGCCTTCATGGGGCAAGCCCTCCTACCGAGAACACCAGATCGTCCACGGGGCGCCCCCCGACCAGGTGCTCGTCAATGATTCGATCGAGCTTCTCGATGGTCACTCGGGCGTACCAGGTGGCCTCGGGGTACACCACACAGATCGCTCCTTGCTCGCAGATGCGAAGACAGTCGACCTTGCTCCTGAGCACCGATCCGTCACCGGGCAGGACGGGTGTCGGCTCGGCATCGGGATTGCCGTACCACGGGGGGGGTGGCGAGGTCAGACCGAGTTCCTTCAACCTCGCTTTGAGATGACGCCAGAGCTCATTGGTCTGTTCGCGTGGCGCACATCTCGGGGTGGCCTGATCGGCGCAGAGGAAGATGTGCCGTCTCGCCCGGGGAATCGACTGCGCCTCAGCGATGGCAACGAGACGCTGTTGGGGGTTCACGGTGATACGACGATCGCCTGGCCGGCCGTGACGACGCCGATCGAGGCCGATCCGGGCACGTCACGCATGTAGGCATCGGCATGCTCCGGCGCCACCGCGACGAGGAGCCCACCCGACGTCTGGGCGTCGGCGAGCAGCTTCAACCCGAGCTCGTCAACCGACGACTCGACATACGAGCGCGCCGAATCGAGATTCCGCTGCGATCCACCAGGCCACATCCCCTGGGCCAGGAGATCCATGGCGCCCTCGACAACCGGGACCCGGCCCAGCTCGACGCTCGCTCCGACGCTCGAGGCAAGGCACATCTCCCTGAGGTGGCCGAATAGACCGAAGCCCGTGACGTCCGTAGCGGCTGAGACGTCGTGGGCGACAAGTGCCCGGCCCGCCACGTCGTTCAATGACACCATCAGGTCGATGACCTCCCGCTCCAGGTGGGTTGGGCATTTCCCCCGCTTGATTGCCGTGGTGATGATCCCGATCCCGAGCGGCTTGGTCAGGACCAGCTCATCGCCCGGGCGGGCACCCGAGTTGGTGAAGTAGGCGTTTGAAGGGACGGTCCCGGTGACTGCGAAGCCGTAAGTCGGTTCCGGGCTGTCGATGGAATGCCCGCCAACCACGGTGCAGCCCGCCCTCTCCATGACGTCCAAACCGCCGGCGACCACCTCACCGGCGAGGTCGAAGTCGAGCCCACCCCGGGGCCAGGCCAGATACTGGAGTGAGGTGAGAGGGCTCCCTCCCATTGCGTAGACGTCGCTGAGAGCGTTGGCAGCCGCGATCCGACCCCAATCGCGCGGCCCGTCGACCACCGGTGTGAAAATGTCCACCGTTTGCACCAATGCGGTTCCGTTGCCCAGCGAGAAAACACCCGCATCGTCCGACGTCGCCACCCCGACCAGCAGGTCGGGGTGGGAGCTCGCATTGTGCCCCTTGACCGTCGTCATGATGTGCGACAGCTCATCGGCGCTCAACTTGCATGCACAACCCGCCCCATGAGAGAACTGGGTCATGCGCACGTCGGTCATCGACAAAAGATAGCGCCGGCCCCAAAGCTGGATCCCGCCGCGAGGCCGGCGCCAGCCGCGACTAGGAGTCCGCCACAATTAGCCTTTGACGCTCAATGCTCGAACCACCCACCTTTCTCACACCTGCCGCCCATGACAAGATGCGAGAAGAGCTGGAACAGCTCAAGACCGAGGGCCGCAAGGAGATCGAAGAGCGGATCGCCGAAGCCCGCTCCCATGGTGATCTGCGCGAGAACGCCGACTATGACGCTGCCAAGAACGACCAGGGTCTGATGGAGTCGAGGATCAGGAAGCTGGAGTTCCTGCTCAACAATGCAGAAGTGAGGGATGTCGCCGACACCGGTCGGGTCGAGATCGGGAGCGTGGTCACGGTGGTCGACTCCGACGGCGATGAGCTCGACTACTTCGTGGCACCGCAAGAGAACAAGGCGCCGGGGTTGCTCCTCGCCTCGCCCACCAGCCCTTTGGGGGGCGCCCTGATCGGCGCGTCGGTCGGGGACGAGGTTTCTTACCAGGCTCCGGCCGGCACCTTTTCGGTCTCGGTCAAGGCCGTGCGCCCGTACGAGTCCTGATCCCGGTTAGCCTCACGCCGGTTCGCCGTTCGAGGGCTATCCGGTGAGACTCCGACTCAGACGTCCCCGTCAACTTGCCAGGGATCTCCTTGCTGCTGCGCGCCGTGACCGCGACCGTGTCGCCGACTATCTGGAGGCGCACGGCCCGCAGTGGGAAGCGCTCGCCGGTGCCGCCCCTGGCGACGCGGCCGACGTCCTCGAGCAACTGACTGAGGAAGACGCAGCCGGTCTTCTCGCCGGGCTCTCCCCCGAGGACGCAGCTGAGATCCTGGAGCAGATCGCCCCCGAGCTCGCCGCCGAGCTGGTGGAGGAGGTGCCGATCCAGGATCTGACGGCGGCCGTCGCCGAGATGACCGGTGAGTCGGCGGCCGACCTCTTGTTCGAGCTAGACGACGCACTGACCGAAAGCGTCCTGTCGCTCATGGACGATCAGGCCGAGGGCGAGATACGCCGTCTGCTCGCGTTCCCACCCGACACCGCCGGTGGTCTGATGACAACCGAGATCGCTGCCTTGCCCATAGGGCTGACCGCCGGGGAGGCCATCGAGCGGATCCGACAGCTCCACGACGAGTTCGAGGATCTCTCCTATGTGTACGTGGTCAACGACCAAGGCCGGCTCAGAGGGGTGGTCTCGTTCCGCGATCTCGTCTTCGCCCGGCCCGGGGCGAGCCTCGACGAGGTGATGGTGCACGATCCCATCGCAGTCGGCGCCTTCGCCGACCGGGAAGAGGTGGCGGAGCTATGCCAGAGATACCACCTCTTCGGTATCCCCGTAGTCGACGACGAGGAGCAGCTGCTCGGCGTGGTGACGACCGATGCAGTCATCGAGATGGTGCAGGACGAGGCGACCGAGGACTTCGCAGCCGCATTCGGGGCCGGCCTCGAGGAGACCGTCTACACGAATGTATCCAAGTCCTTCAGGTCGAGAACACCATGGCTGCTGCTCAACCTCTTTCTCGCCGTGTTGGTGGCGTGGGTGATCGAGAGCCAAACGCGTGTCATTGCACGCGAGCCGGTGCTCGCGGCGCTGATGCCCATCGTGGCCATGCTCGGCGGTAGCAGTGGCAACCAGGGCCTCGCCGTCATGATCCGCTCCCTGGCGACCGACGACGTGCCAAGAGCACAGGTCCCCGCGATCATCCTTCGCCAGGCAGGTGTCGGCTTTCTCAACGGAGTGGCGCTCGCCGTTGCATCCGGGACGCTCACCTTTGGCCTCATCGCAACAGGAGTCTTCGGTAGCAACGGCCGGCCTTCCGAGATCGCAGCGGTCATCGCATTCGCCAGCCTTGCCAACCTGTTCCTGGCGACGGTGTTTGGTTCGGCGATCCCATTGATCCTTCGCCGGCTTGGTCTCGACCCGGCCCTGGCAGCCTCGATCCTGCTCACGGTCTTCACCGACGTCGTCGGCTTCGGCGGTTTCCTTCTGGTAGCGGCGACGTTGCTCTGAGACGTGTCGCCGAAGTGGGTCGAACCAGCCGGGGTCAGCTACCGATACTCTGCGATCCCGAGCTGGCGAATCGCCCGCGGAAATGGATGGTCGTCCCATCTTCCAAGCTGGCGAAGTGATGCTGATCCACCAGAGCGGTCTCAGAGTCGGTTCTCTCGGATTCGGCTTTGCGATAGGCATCGACCGCCGAGGCATCGTCGAAGATCTCGGCTCCAAAAGTAACGGTCCCCTCCTCGAGGAGATCCAATACGAAGTTCTCGATGTCAACGTCGGTGTAGGCACCGGGAGGAACGACGATATAGAGGGTCTCCCCGGCCGGTTCCGACTCCCGGGCGACGATCTCCGAGCTGCCCACAGTCTGGCCGATGAGAGACGTAGTCGTGCTGTCGCCACTGAGGTTGACGGACGTGGTTGGTGACTCGGCGACCGGTGTCGTGGCGGACACCAGAGACGATGTGGTGGTCAGCTCGGCCGCGTCACCATCACACGCGCTCACCACCACGGCGAGCAGTGCGAATAGGACGCCGTAACGAATCAGCTTCGGCCCGGTCATGCTCTACCAACGTAGCCCATGCCGGCTGGGTTCCCAACACCCGCGGTCACCGGTAGCCTGCCCACCATGTCAGGCAGATACCGGTCTGCTCTCGTCGGGGCGCTCATCTTCGTAGCCACCCTGGTCGTGGCGGGACCAGCGAACACCACGGCGCAGGCCGCGCCGATGTGCCCCCCGGTGACCTTGGACGACCTGTTCCCGGAACCGGCCAAGTCGCCGCCACCTCCGACGTCGGTCCCGGCCCCCACCACCACCACGCCAGACACCACCGCCACCACCACCACAGTCCAATCACCGACCGAGACCACCGTCACCACCGCGCCACCGGGAACCGGGACCAGTGATCCTGTCCCCGCCCCGTCGCCATCTCCCAGATGTGAGCCGTTTCGTTACGACATGTTGTGGCCGTTGGCCGGACAGGGCCAGGTCGTCTCAGGGTTCGGGGCCGATCGGGATCATGGAGCACGCCGCCACCAGGGAGTGGACCTCTCTGCGCCGAAGCTCACGCCAGTCGTTGCCGTGGCAGACGGAGTCGTGATGAAGGTCGTGCAGGAGGTAGGCACCGAGGAGTGCTGTTGGATGTCACTCCGGCACAACGACGGTTGGCAGTCCTACTACGTGCATCTCAACAACGACACCCACGGAAGCGACGACGGAATGGGCTTTGGGGTCCGGCCGGATCTCGAAGAAGGAGTGGAGGTGACGGCTGGCGAGGTGGTCGGCTGGGTCGGCGACTCGGGTAACGCCGAGGAGACCATCGACCACCTTCATTTCGAGCTGAGAAACCGGGCCGGGATCGCAGTCGATGCCGGTCCCAGTGTTCGCGCCGCCCAACAGATAGCCGACACTCCCGCCCCCGAAACCACCTGGCCTTACGCCGATGACGACGGTATCGAAGGTGAGTGGCTGGCGGCCACTCTGGTCAGTCAGGGGCTCTTCCTCCCCTGCGACGAGACCATGATCATGTTCTGTCCGGGCAAAGTCGCCTCTCCGGAGTTCGCCGGTGAAATCGCGGCACACTTCGCCGCCCATGCGCCGCCCCCTATCGAGGGGCGGTATCAGTCGGTGCCCACTTCGCTCAACCCGACACTCCTCCGGCCCCGAACCCTCGAGCTGGCCCTCGGGTGCGACCCCATCGGCGAGTGCCTCGACTACGGACTGCCGGAGACCTCGCTCGCCCGGTTGGCCGCCTGGGTGCACATCGAGACGATGGTGTCCGATCTCCTGCCCGACATCTCGGGACCGGACGATGAGCTACCCAGCATCAACCTGCCATCGGCGGCCGACGCCGAGACCAGGCTGCGCGCCGAAGGAGCGATCGAAGCCTGCAACCCGCCTCTCGACGCCAACCGGCTGCTGACACGACAGGAAACGATGATCCGACTCGTTTCTTGGATCAGGGGGTTGAACCCCGAGCCTTGCTCGGAAGGCCCTCAGCGAATCCGCTGAGCGTACTGCCGCGCAAGATTCGAAGTGGCCGGGCCTTCGACGAACATCCGGCGGCCGACCGCGGCCACAGGTTGAACGTCCCTTATGGTCGACAGCGCCATCACCTCGTCGGCGAGCTCCAGCCGGTCGAGAGTCCACTCACCCTCTCTCACTTCCAGGTCCAATTCGCTGGCGATCTCGATCACGACCCGTCTGGTGATCGAGTCGAGGATCCCCAGGTCGAGACTCGGTGTCTCGACGACACCGGCGATCACCCATGCCACTGAGAACGTCGGGCCTTCCAGCATCACATCGTCGACCGTGAGCAGCAGGGCGTCGCCGAAGCCCTCGGCAACGGCCCGCCTGGTCGCCGACATGTTGGGGGCATAGGAGAGGATCTTTGCCCCGGCCAGGTCCCAGGGTTGACCGGCGGCGTGCCAGGGGGCGGGGAGGGGGAACAGGGTGGTGGGGCCTGGTTCCCCGTTGGCGGGATGGCCGAAAACGATCGTCAGCGGATCGCCCGGTTCGCCGGGCACCGACGAGCCTCTCGTTACGACCACCCTCACCGCGACATCACCCCCGGACTCGGCCACGGTTCGAATCCATTGCTCGAGCTCGTGACGTGGAGGAAGGGCGATCTCGAGGATTCTGGCGCTTTCCACTAGACGATCGACATGTTCCTCGAGCGCGAAGACCCTGCCGGCACGGGCCTTGAGAACCTCGAAGCAACCGTCGCCACGCAACACCGATGAATCGGTGACGCTGATGGTCCCGTCCGACTCGCTGCCGTTGATGAGAACTTTGCTGATCATGAGCCCGGAGACCGATACAGGTTGGTGATCGGGAGCCTCCGGTCCTTGCCGAAGCCCTTGACCGTGATCTTCACCCCAGGGGCAGCCTGACGCCTCTTGTACTCGTTGCGATCCACCATCCCGGTCACACGGGCCACGACTTCAGGATCGAAGTCTCTGGCGATTATCTCGGTCGCCCCCAGGTCTGCTTCGACATAGAGCTGGAGGATTGCATCGAGCAGCTCATATGGCGGCAATGAGTCCGAGTCCTTCTGATCGGGGCGTAGCTCCGCCGAAGGTGGCTTGTCGATCGTGCTCTGAGGGACGACCTCGCCCTTCTTGTTCCGCCACCGCGCCAGGTCGTAGACCAAGGTCTTGAAGACATCCTTGAGCACGGCAAATCCACCGACCATGTCCCCATAGAGGGTGGCGTAGCCGGCGGCCATCTCCGACTTGTTCCCCGTCGCCACCACCATCGGGCCATGCTTGTTGGAGATCGCCATCAGGATGGCTCCCCGGGTCCGAGCCTGGAGGTTCTCTTCAGCCGTTCCGAACCCGGTGCCGGCAAAGATGGGCTCGACCGTCTCGAGGAAGGCCCGGTAGACGTCGTCCATCGGCAGCACGTCGAACCGAATGCCAAGGTTCGAGGCCAGTTCCCGGGCGTCATCGATCGAATGCTGTGACGAGAAGCGTGAAGGCATCGACACACCCCAGACCGAGTCGGCTCCCAACGCGTCGACGGCGATGACCGCGGTCAGGGCGGAGTCGATTCCACCGGAGAGCCCGATGACGACCTGGTCGAACCGGTTCTTGCGGACGTAGTCACGCAGACCGACCTCGAGCGCCCGGTAGACCTCCTCGACCGGGTCGAGATGGGGGGTCAAGGAACCGGCAGTTGCCGGCTCCCTGGGCAGGGGGACATCGACCACGAACAGGTCTTCTTCGAATTGTGGCGATCGGTGCACGATCGTCCCGTCGGAAGCGACCACCAGGGAGCACCCATCGAAGACCAGCTCGTCCTGCCCCCCGATCAGGTTGAGGTAAACAACGGCTGCACCGGAGTCGCGTGCCCGATCGGCGATC
>DASWKK010000048.1:0-15775 GCA_036396655.1 Acidimicrobiia bacterium | reverse complement strand
GTTGGCTCACCCCCGTTGACAATCGGGGCATGCACGTAGTCGTCACCGTTGAGCTGGGTCCACATCCAACCGTCCTGGCGGAACCCGTAATCGCCGACCAGCTCACCCTCGACTGTGACTTCGGATCCGGCTAGTGCTTCCGAGTCGGCGATCAGCTCTGAGACCGTGGTCCCTTCGGCCGCCGACGCCGTGCCTGAAAAGGAAAAGCAAATCGTCGCGACGATGACAAGCCGGGTGGTTCGCGTCATTTGCCCCGCACCGCCGCATAGGAGAATCCGATCAAGGAGAAGAGGGCGAGGAACTCGAGCCGGCCTGCCCACATCTGCAACATGTAGACGATCTGGAGGAGCGTGGGCATGGATGGGTCGGTGACTCCGACGGAGAGTCCGATGGTCGCCGAGGCGCTGACCGATTCGAAGAGCGCCTGTTGGAGAGGGATCCCGTAGGCCACGCCGACTCCCGTTCCGAGCAGGTAGAGGGCAACGTAGAGGAGGGATATGGTCATCACGGCCATGACCGTGTCGTGGGTCAGGTGTCGCTTGCCCGATTGGTAATAGGTGTTTCCCACCACGGCTCGCTCTGGGAGGAGGGCCTGTTTCACTTGATTGATGACGGCCTTGATCGTGAGCCCGATACGGAGGGCCTTGACGCCTCCAGCCGTGGAATTGCCCATGCCACCTAGAGCCATGGCGAGGGCCATGCCCCCGAAGGCGAGACCACCCCACCCGGAAAGCTCGGTGGAGGAGATGGTCGCCCATCCCGTTGTGGTGTGCGCGGAGAAGATCTGGAAGAGACCTTGCCTGGTCAAACCCGTCATGTCGGTGAAGGCCGCGGTTGCTGCCAGACCGAGGAGGGTGAGGAGGAGTGTGAATCCGAAAGTGGAGAGGATGGTGCGGGTCTCCAGGTTGGCGATTGCGTCCCGGCGGGGTCCCCGCCATAGAGAGTGGTGGAGGCCGAATGACATCACTCCTGCCACCATCGAGATCGCAGCTACGGCCTCGAAGATGGCCGAGTGGTAGTAGCCGATGCTCGTGGACTGGGGAGCGAAGCCGCCGGTGCTGAATCCGGCGAGGAACATGGTTATGGCATGGAACGCGGCCCGGTGGACCTCGAACCCGAGCACCAACCACCCCACGAGGGTCAGGGCGGCTACGACCACGACGAGGTGGACTGCTGCCACCGTCCAGATGAATCGCGATATGGACGTGACTGAGGGGAGGAAGCGTTCGCCACGCCCCTCGCCCAAGTAGAGGGTTATGCCACCGGGACCGGCGAACACGGTGAGCGCAGCAACGATGATGCCGAGTCCGCCGAGGAACTGGAGGAGGTGGCGCCAGAAGTTGAGTGAGGTGGCGAGATGATCGAGGTCGCTGATCACTGCCAAACCTGTGGTGGTAAGCCCGGAAACAGAGTCGAAGACGGCATCGAGCGGCGTGCCAAAGTGTCCCGACAAGACAAAAGGGATGGCTCCTATCAGTGGCACTACGAGCCAGGTGAGAGCAACCACCACCATGCCGTGGCTCCAGTCGAGCTTCGGATGGCGGGGAGCGAGCCGGCTTCCGAGCACCCCCAGAGCGGTGAATACGCCGATCATCAGCAAGAAGGATCCGAATGGGTGCCACTCGGCTGTGAGGACCGCCCAGAGGATGGGAAGACATCCCGCTGCGGCGACGATCAGGGAGATGCGGCCCAGGTAGTAGCCGATGACCTTGAAGTCCGATTTGGTCGGTTTGACCAGCACGTCAGACGACGGCGAGGACGACGACCGACACGATCAACGCCAGACCGGCGAGTGCGGCGACTGTCAGTCCTTCGATGATGAACATGGCCAGTCCGCCGGCGACACCGCGGAGACTGGTCCACCGGTGACCGCGTCCGCTCCTCACTTCTTTCGATGATTCCGGTAGCCAAGCGCGGCGCGAACCGCGTCCTCGAGATCCACGCTGCTGACCGCCGTCACCTGGTCTCCCGGTCGCAGTTGAGTAGTTGCGGTAGGAACCCGGACTTCGTTTTCGCTTACCACGGCAACGAGGAGGGATTCGCTTGGGAGACGAATCTCTGCCACCGGCCGAGCCTCGAAGTGGTCAGGTATGTCGACCTCGTATACCGAGATTTCGCCTCGTCCCAGCAGTGTCACATGCCGAAATTCGGGCACTTCGACCTCTCTGGAGATGAGTGTCGCCATGACATCGGTCACGGCTACGACCGCGATCTTGAGCGCCTCGAATGTGGGTCGGTTCAGCGGGTTGTTGAGCCTGGCCAACACCCGACGGGCTCCCAACGTCAATGCCAACTGGCATGCCACCAGATTGACTTCGTCCAGTCCGGTCACTGCGAGGACCCAATCCGCTCGGCTCGTGTCCGCAGCTTTCAGAAGATTGACGTCGGTGCCATCGCCCTCCAGGACGAGGGCCTTCGATTCATCGGTGAGTGTCTGGGCGCGGCCATGGGCTTCTTCGATGACGCTGACGACATGGCCTGCCTCGTGCAACTCGCGGGCAAGGAAGGATCCCACCTTGCCTCCGCCGATCAGCGTGACCCTCATAGTGCGCCGCCCTTCGTTGCCAGGTACTTGCGAATCCGCTTGCGGGCTCCGCTGCGCGCGGCGGCTACAACGACGTCACCCTCGGCGAGCCGAAAGTCGTCATCAGGGATGAAGGTTCTGTTTCCCCGGGTCACCGCGGCGATGCGAAGCTCGTCGGGGAATTCGAGCTCGGCGACCGCCATACCGGCGCCGTCGGACCCGACTACCACGTCGACGATTTCTACGTCACCGCCCGAGAATGTGACGTGGAAGCTGAACTCTTCTCTGACCAGCTGTTCGTGGATGACCTTCGAGGTGAGTTTGGCTCCCGGTACGTATTGGACGTCGAGAGCTCGATAGGCATCCTCTCGGGCGGGGTCGTCGAGACGGGCGATGGTCTTGGGCACACCGAACACCCGCTTGGCCACCTGGACGGCCATCGCGTTGGAGTTGTCCGAATCGGTGGCGGCGACGAAGGCGTCGGCTAGCTCGATGCCGGACTCGCGAAGCACGCGGACGTCGTAGCCGAGTCCCTCGTGTGTGGTGCCGTTGAAGGTGGATCCGAGACGCTCGAAGACCGCCGGTCGACTGTCGATCACCGAGACGTCGTGACCCTCCTCGGATAGCGTCAGAGCCAGGTCGCTTCCCACCCGTCCGCAACCGGCGATCACGATTCTCATCGCCGTCCCCTGATCCGCGTCGGTGTCACCATCTCGTTGGCCCCGGGAGTCCTCGACCAGCGTGAGAGGTAGCGGAGGTCAATCAACAGCTGCACGGCCTCGAGTGAACCCCAGAGAGACCGACTCTCAATTGGCGCGAAGGGTCGTCGTCATACGGTCGTTCTATTGCCTTCCCACACCAACAGAGACGTTCTTTACGTGAATCCGACGCGACTGGACGGTCTCTTTACGGAATCGCCACGCGGCCCAATGGGATCAGCCGGACTTCGTCCTGGTGGAGTTACGGGCCGTGATGAAGACGTAGGTATTCGTTCAAGTCCCGTCTGGAACGCGTTGAGATCGGTGCGGTTGGGCCTCGACGGATCTAAACCGAGACATGTGAGACATCTCGAACCAGGGTTGACATGGCCGACATCGTGTATCTGATCGGCGGCGGCGTGTTCATCATGGTCGCGGCCTTCTACACCCGGTTCTGTGAGCGTTTGATCTCGTCCCAGGAAGAGCAGGGGTGATGGTCGAGAACCTGATCGGTCTTGCGGTGGTCGTCGGGCTGGTCGTCTATTTGATCGTTGTTCTCATCGACCCGGAGCGGTTCCGATGAGCGGCTGGTTGTTTCTCGGGATCCTGGCTGTGACGACGGTGATCCTGACACCGGTCTTGGGAAGGTATCTCGCCACGGTGTACGGCGGTGGCCCCACTTTCGGGGATCCTCTCTTCGGTCCTCTGGAGCGTGTCGTCTATCGGATAACTGGAGTCGACCCGGAGTCCGAACAGCACTGGACCAGCTACCTGTGGTCGCTTCTGGCTTTCACCGCCGCGTCGCTGGCGATTCTGTACGCGATTCTTCGTCTCCAGGGGACGCTTCCCTTCAACCCGACCGGGATGCCCGGTGTCGACCCGGCACTGGCGTTCAATGCCGCCGTCAGCTTCGTGACCAACACCAACTGGCAGAACTACGGTGGCGAAGCGACTCTGTCGCATCTGTCCCAAATGGTCGGTCTGACCGTGCAGAACTTTGTCTCGGCGGGAGTCGGCCTCGCGGTCCTGGCTGCGTTCATTCGTGGGTTGACCCGCAACGAGTCCAGGGACGTGGGGAACTTCTGGGTCGATCTCACCAGAAGCGTGACCCGGATCCTGCTTCCCCTGTCCGTGATTCTCGCATTGATACTCGTCTCCCAAGGCGTGGTGCAGAACCTCTCCGGATTCTCCACCATCGAAACGCTGGAGGGCGGAACACAGGTGATCCCGGGCGGGCCGGCCGCGAGTCAGGTCGCCATCAAGCAGTTGGGCACTAACGGCGGCGGCTTCTTCAATGTCAACTCCGCGCACCCCTTGGAGAACCCGAATGGAGTCACCAACTTCATTTCCACGCTGGCACTTGTCCTGCTGCCGTTCGCCACGGTCGACTGGTTTGGCCGTGCCAGCGGGAACCGGAGGAATGGCTATGCACTCATGGCAGCCATGGCGGTCCTATGGCTGGGGTCGGTTGGAGTCGCTGTTGTTGCAGAGTCCTCCGGCAACGCTGCTCTCGCGGATCTGGGTGTCGACCAGACGGTGACCGCCGAGTCTCCCGGCGGGAACATGGAGGGCAAGGAGATCCGGTTCGGGCCGGAGCTGTCGGCCATCTGGGGAGCGACGACCACGGCAACATCCAACGGGTCGGTCAATTCGATGCACGACTCGTTCACCCCGCTTGGCGGGCTTGTCACCATCGGCAACATGGTTCTGGGTGAGGTGAGCCCCGGAGGGGTGGGTGTCGGTCTCACCGGCATGCTCATGTTCGCCCTGCTCACCGTCTTCCTGGCTGGACTCATGGTGGGTCGGACTCCCGAGTTTCTCGGGAAGAAGATCGAGTCTGCCGAGGTCAAGCTGGTCACCCTCTATCTGTTGGCGATGCCGATCCTGGTGCTCGGGTTCGCAGCAGTCTCCATCTTCGTACCGGGTGCCCTCGACGCCAGGGCCAACCCGGGACCCCACGGGTTCTCCGAGCTGCTCTACGCCATCGCCTCCCCGGCCAACAACAACGGATCAGCCTTCGCCGGGTTCGGGTCCAACACGGGCTGGTACAACCCGGTGCAGGCACTATCGATGCTGGTAGGGCGGTTCTTTCTGATCATCCCGGTGCTGGCGGTCGGCGGCTCCTTGGGCGCCAAGACAACAGTCCCGGCAGGCGAAGGCACCTTCCCGACGGATTCGCCCCTGTTCGTGACGTTGCTCATCGGAGTGGTGCTCGTTGTCGCCGGGCTCACCTTCTTCCCCGCCCTGACGCTCGGCCCCATCGCCGAGGCTCTGGGGACCTGAGGGCGGACCATGAAGACACAGGCCAACCCCTGGGAGCCCACCATCGCCCAAGCAGCGGTTCGGGACTCGCTGGCCAAGCTCGCTCCTCGCCGGATGATCCGCAATCCGGTGATGTTCGTGGTTGAGGTCGGAGCCGTCCTCACCACAGCCCTCGTGGTGCGTGACCTCGTCGTCGGTGACGCCATCAGGTTCGGGCTTCAGGTGGCACTCTGGCTCTGGTTCACGGTGTTGTTCGCCAACTTCGCTGAAGCCATGGCCGAAGGACGGGGCAAGGCGCAGGCCGAATCTCTGCGGGCCGCCCGTTCCGAGACCATCGCAAGAGTACGTCTCGACGACGGAACCATGGAGGAGAAGCCATCGTCGCAACTGAAGGTGGGGGACGTCTGCATCGTGTCCGCTGGGGAGATCATCCCGGGCGACGGAGACGTGATCGAAGGTGTTGCCTCGGTGGACGAGTCGGCGATCACAGGCGAGTCGGCCCCAGTCATCCGCGAGTCGGGCGGGGACCGGTCCGCGGTCACCGGGGGCACGAGGGTCCTCTCCGATCAGATCGTGGTCGAGATCACGGTCGAGCCCGGTCAGACCTTCCTCGACCGGATGATCTCCCTCGTCGAGGGTGCCGACCGCCGCAAAACGCCCAATGAGATCGCCCTGACCATTCTTCTCGCCGGCCTCACCCTGGTCTTCGTGCTTGCGGTGGCCAGCCTGCAGCCTTTCGCCATCTATGCGGATGCCGCCCAGCCCGTGATCGTCCTGGTAGCTCTTCTGGTCACGCTGATACCGACCACGATCGGAGGCTTGCTGTCGGCTATCGGCATCGCCGGTATGGACCGACTCGTCCAGCGCAACGTCCTGGCGATGTCGGGCAGGGCGGTTGAGGCCGCCGGTGACTGCACCACTCTGCTGCTCGACAAGACCGGCACCATCACCCTGGGCGATCGCCACGCCACCCAGTTCGTGCCGACCCAGAGGTTCGGGGAACGCGATCTGGCCGAGGTGGCACGCTTGGCCAGTCTCGCCGACGAGACTCCGGAGGGGCGTTCCATCGTGACGCTGGCAGAGGACCAATTCGATCTCAGCGCGGGGGCCGCCGGTGCAGAGCTGATCCCCTTCTCGGCTTCGACGCGGATGAGCGGGATCGATCTCGACGGTCGTCAGATCAGGAAGGGCGCCGCCGACGCCATCACCACGTGGGTGACAACACGCGGCGGGATTGTTCCCGATGAGGCGCTGGCCGCAGTGGAGCGAGCAGCGGCAAGCGGGGCCACCCCCCTCATGGTGTCGAGTGATGGCGACGTGGTCGGTGTCGTCGTCCTCGAGGATGTCCTCAAGCCCGGAATGAAGCAACGATTCGATCAGCTCCGCAGGATGGGTCTGCGCACGGTGATGGTCACCGGTGACAACTATGTGACCGCCAGAGTGATCGGTGCCGAGGCGGGTGTCGACGACGTCCTCGCCGAGGCCACTCCCGAGGACAAGATGAGGTTCATACGTGACGAGCAGCGGGGCGGGCGTCTGGTCGCGATGAGCGGTGACGGCACCAACGACGCCCCGGCCCTCGCTCAGGCCGATGTGGGGGTGGCGATGAACACCGGTACACAGGCCGCCAAGGAGGCAGGCAACATGGTCGACCTCGACTCCGACCCCACCAAGCTCATCGAGATAGTCGAGATTGGCAAACAGCTCCTTATCACCAGGGGATCGCTGACAACCTTCTCCATAGCCAACGACGTGGCCAAGTATTTCGCCATCCTGCCCGCCATGTTCGTGCTCGCCTTCCCCGGCATGACGCGTCTCAACGTCATGGGTCTCGAGTCTCCCGAGTCGGCGATTCTCTCGGCGGTCATTTTCAACGCCTTGATCATCATCGCCCTCGTACCGCTGGCCCTGCGCGGGGTGCGGTACCGGGCCGCGGGTGCAGCATCGATCCTTCGCCGCAACGTCCTCATCTACGGTCTCGGTGGGCTTGTTGTTCCTTTCCTGGGAATCAAGGTGATCGACCTGGTCATCACCGCCCTGGGGGTCCTGTGATGAGAAGACAGCTCTGGCCGGCGGTGAAGATGATGGTTGTCATGACCGTGCTGACCGGCGTGATCTACCCCCTGGCCATGACAGGCATAAGCCAAGGCGTCTTTCCCGGACAGTCCAACGGCTCGCCTGTCGAGCACCAAGGTGAAGTCGTGGGATCACGGCTCGTGGGCCAGACTTTCTCGGGCGACGAGTTCTTCCATCCCCGTCCGTCGGCCGTGGATTACGACCCAACCGCCAGCTCCGGATCGAACCTGGGGCCGACCAACCCCGAGCTCGTCTCCGCAATCGAGGCCCGTGCTGTCCAGTACCGCCTCGACAACGGTCTGCCGCCTGCTGCCTCCATCCCGATCGACGCGGTCACCGCTTCGGCCTCCGGTCTCGACCCTCACATCTCGTTGGCCAACGCCACTCTTCAGGCACCACGGGTGGCTGCTGCCCGAGGGATGGACCTGGAGTCAGTGCTTCAACTCGTCGAAATCGCCACCATGGACCCTGCAGTCGGCGTGTTCGAGACCGCTTCGGTCAATGTGCTCGAGCTCAACATCGCTCTCGAGGAGGCAAGTTCATGAAGTTCAGCAAAGAAGCCATGACGTGGCGGCCCGTCGCCACCTACCCCGTCGCGGCATCGGTTGTCGGCTCGCTTCTGGCGGTGGCCGTCGGCCTGGCACTCATTCCCTTCCGAGAAACTCTGGGCAGCGTCAATGTTGTCCTCGTCATGGCCGCCCTCATCGTCCTGTCCGCCGAGTTCGGAGGTCGGTCCGCCGGGGTGATCGTCGGCGTTGTCGGGTCACTCGTCTTCAACGTGTTCCACACCATGCCCTATTACGCCCTGGTCATCGACCGCCCCGATGAGGCAGTCGCGGCGATCTTGTTGATTGCTCTTGGTCTTCTGATCGGGACTTGGCATAGGAAGACCGAGCCGTGACCCAGACATGAGTGTCGACCCGGCAGGCGTAGCGCTTGGCGTCTTGGTGCTGATCGGGTCGAGCGCAGCAGCGTGGTATCTCAAGAGGAGACTGGACGCCTCGACCGGCATTGAAGCGGCGGGATGGGCGATGACGCTGATGATTGCCAACGTCCTGCAACTCGTCGCCATTGTCGTGGTTCTCGCATCAGTATTCGAATGAGCAATCATCATGGTGATGGATGGGATTGACCGCACCGTGAAGCGAGGGAATCTCCGGGTTTACATCGGCGCCGCCCCCGGGGTGGGAAAGACCTATGCGGCCCTCGAGGAGATCCATGACCTGGTGTCCGAGGGCGTCGACGCAGTCGTCGGCTATGTCGAGACCCACGGAAGGGATGACACCGCCCGTTTGATCGAGGGTCTTCAAGTCGTGCCGAAAAGGAATGTGGAGCACCGGGGTGTGGAGTTCGAGGAGATGGACACCAAGGCGATCCTGGACCGGGATCCCGATGTCGCTCTGGTCGACGAGCTGGCCCACACCAACGTCCCAGGGTCAGGACATCCGAAACGTTGGCAGGACGTCGAGGACATCCTCGAGGCCGGTATCGACGTGATTTCGACAGTCAACATCCAACATTTCGAGTCATTGAATGACGTCGTCGAGGAGATCACCGGCGTCAGTCAGAGGGAGGTGATCCCGGACGAGGTGGTGCGCAGGGCAGATGAGATCCATCTGGTCGACCTCACCCAACAGGCGGTGAGAGAGCGAATGGCGGCCGGGAAGATCTATCCGGCGGAGCGGATCGATGCCGCCCTCGCCAACTTCTTCCGACCGGGCAACCTGGGTGCGCTCCGCGAGCTGGCATTGTCGTGGACCGCAGAACGGGTCGATGAGGCGGTGGACTCCTACCGCCGCGCCCACGGGATCGACCACCAATGGGAGACGAGGGAGCGGGTCGTGGTCGGGATAACCGGGACTGCGGGCGGCGATGACACCATCCGTCGGGCGGCCCGGATGGCGATGCGTTCCAAGGGCGAGATCCTCGGTGTGCACATCCGGTCCACTGAAGGTCTGAACCGTGCGCCGACACCTCAGTTAGACGACCACCGAGAGCTGCTCGAACGTCTCGGCGGCGAATACCACGAAGTGGCACATGCCGACATTGGGGAGTCACTCGTTTCGTTTGCCAAAGCCCACAATGCGACACAACTCGTGATTGGCGCTACCCGGCGCAACCGGTGGCAGGAACTCGTTGCAGGCTCGGTGATCCAACGTGTCCTCAGACTCGCCGGCGACATCGACGTGCATGTGATCTCCAATCCGGTGAGGGCCCGGGCAAGAGTCACGGCACGGGCATCACCTTTGCCGCCGCGGCGGCGCCTCTGGGGATGGATCGTAGGAGCGTCCCTGTTCGCAGTGGCCACCCTCTTGATGCTCGGCCAGCGGGAAGAGTTTGCCCTGCAAAATGTGCTCCTCGTCTACTTGTCGATTGCCGCTGTGGTGGCCTGGATCGGAGGGAGCTGGCCGGCGCTCACCGCCGCCGTCGTGGGCTTCGTCCTCGGGAACTATCTGTTCACGCCGCCTTTCCGCACATGGACCATCGCCAACCCGGCCGATGTCTTCGCCCTGATCGCCTTTGTCTTTCTCACCGGGCTCATCGGATTCCTTGTGGGAACGGCGGCCCGTCGATCTTCGGAGGCGGCTACCGCCAAGGCAGAAGCAGAGACTCTCGTCGGCTTGATCGGTGCAGGTGGCGAAGGTTCCGCCCTCAAACTGATCGAACGCCTTCAAGTTGCCCTCGATGCGGCGGGCATCACCCTGTTCGACGCCGCCGATCCGGTCCCTCGAGCGATCGCCAAGGCGGGTAGCAACCCACCCGACACAATCGAATCCGCCGACCGAACAATCACCGTGGGTGGAGGCGCCACCGTTGCCATAGTCGGCAGCTCGCTGGACGCGGTGGACGAGCGGCTCATCGCCGCGACGGCCACCGAACTGGGAACCGTCATCGACCGTGCCGAGATGGCCAATCATGTGGCCGAGGTCGACGCCTTGGAGCGGGCGAACGAACTGAGGACCGCGCTGCTCCGCGCAGTGTCCCACGATCTGAGAAGCCCGCTATCCGCAATCCAGGCCTCAGTGACGAGCATGCTCCAGGACGATGTCCAATGGCCACCCGAAAGCCAAACGGAGTTTCTCCAGACCATCAGCGAGGAGACGGAGCGGCTGAATCGTGTCGTCTCCGACCTGCTTGACGCGGGACGGCTGCAAACTGGGACCCTTCAGATTCAAAAACGGCCCACCGGGATCGAAGACGTCGTCTCCACGGTGGCTACCGCTTTCCGCGTCCAGCGCCACCGACTGTCCATGGACAGCGAAGTCGAACTTCCCGACGTCTCGACCGATCCGGTGCTGTTGGAGCGGATAGTCGAGAACCTGGTCCGGAATGCCCTCGATCACTCCCCGCCCGAAACCTCGGTCAGGGTTACTGCCGGACTGGTCGGCGACCGGATCGACCTGAGAATCATCGACCGCGGCTCGGGGATCGACCCAGACACGCGACAGATGATCTTCGAGCCCTACCGGTCCCTCGACGACAGCCACATGGCCGGAGTTGGGCTGGGGCTGGCAGTGGCCAAGGGTCTCGCTGACGCTCTCGGACATCAAATCACGGTTGACGACACACCGGGCGGCGGTACGACCATGATCCTGTCGGTCGGGCTCGGTGTATGACACGCGTACTCGTCGTCGAGGACGATCGGTCCTTGGTGCGCGCCTTGGCCAACAACTTGAAAGTCCGCGGGTACAAGGTCGACGTTGCCACCGATGGGGTTGCTGCGGTGAAGCGCGCTGCGGACAAGCGGCCCGATCTCGTGATCGTGGACCTCGGCCTTCCCGAGCTCGATGGTCTCGAAGTGATCCGCAGTCTCCGGGGCTGGACGGAGATCCCCATCATCGTCCTGTCAGCCCGTGGTAGCGAAGACGACAAGATCGAGGCTCTCGACGCCGGCGCTGACGACTACGTCGCCAAGCCATTCGGGATGGGTGAGCTCCTTGCTCGAGTACGCGCCGCACTCCGACGTGCGACTCCCAGCGACAGTATGGCGACCGTCGAGACTCCACACTTCAGCATCGACCTGGCGTCGAAGAAGGTCCGGGTGGGCGATGAAGAGGTTCATCTGACCCCGACAGAGTGGGGGATGTTGGAGATGCTCGTTCGGAACCCGGGTTCTCTCGTGTCCCAGTCGATGATCCTCCGAGAGGTTTGGGGGCCCACCTACGAGGACGAGACCCACTACCTGCGGTCTTACATCGCACAGATCCGACGGAAGCTCGAACCCGAGCCCTCCCGGCCCCGATACTTCATCACCGAGGCAGGGATGGGGTACCGCTTCGAACCGGCGTCGGGATCACACGGTCAGGTCTGACCCGCCCCTTCGAGGTTCCCGCGCTGCTCGCTCTCGGGGAGGAGATGGAATGGCACGCTGGTCACCGCGATACCGGGTTCTGCCGCCAGCACACCTTTGATCGCCAGTCCGGTCTGGTTGTGGAGAAGCTGCGTGACCCGCCCAGGCACCACGAACTCGGGGATCACTGCAGAGATGAGAGTGCCAGGTGTCGCGGCACGGCGCCTCTCCCTCAAGTAGGTGACAAGCGGGTCGACGATGCTTCGGAAAGGACTGGCGATCACCTCGAGTTCGAACTCATATCCTGCCTCCTGCCACTGCTGCTCCACTCTCTCCCTTTGGGCGGTGTCCACGTCGATGTGCACTGCAGTCACCATCGGACGGAGGGATTGCGCGTAGGTCAACGCCTCGCGGATGGGCCGGGTCATGTCCGAGATGAGGACCACCTGCTCGATCCGACCTACCGGGACTGCTTGGAGGCGACTCCGTCTCGACCGACGAAGGACGTTCAGGTCGGTTACCACTACGCCTGGCTCGAACAGCAATCGTGACTTGATGGCGAGACTGTGTCGGTGGGCGAATGGAGCCAGGATCGATCGGATCCTCACCCGGTCAGCCAGGATCACGGTGATCCTCGAATCGGGGTAGGTCTCAACTTCCTGGCGTACCCGTTTCACGACACGTCGCGAGATCGACTCCTTCTCGCCCGGTAGAACCTCCAGAGCACGTCCGGGGTGGCCGGCGTCCCAGGTGTAGATCAGGTCGTCCGATCGGGACTCTTCGGCGTGGACGCAGGTGATTGCCTCGGCACCGAGCAACTCCGCGTATCGGAGGGATCTATCGGTTCCTTCATCGTGGTGTGCCACCAACACGAGGATCCGCGTCGGCTGAGGTACCGCCTCGATAGGGACGCGCTTCAGCTGAGCAGCGACACTCAGGTAGTGACGTCGGATGCTCAACATCAGGGCGACGAGGAGAGGAACCGCCACAATCACCAGCCACGCCCCATGTACGAACTTCACGGTGGCGATGACCACCAGCACGATCCCGGTCGTCGCCGCTCCGATGAAGTTGATCACGACCGAACGTTGCCATCGCGGTTCCTTGGTTCGGAGCCAGTGGCGAACCATGCCCGCCTGACTCAACGTGAAGGCCGTGAAGACCCCCACCACGTAGAGCTGGATCAGTCTGCTCACCTCAGCTTCGAAGATCACGAGGAGGGCGGCAGCGGCAAGGGCGAGAGTGATGACCCCGTTGGAGAAGACAAGTCGGTCGCCCCGGTTGAGAAATTGGCGGGGAGTCAGCTTGTGTCTGGCGAGAATCGCTGACAACCGAGGAAAATCCTGGTACGCGGTGTTGGCGGCCAGTATCAGAATTGCGGCGGTGAACACCTGAAGCGCGTAGAAGCCGAAGCCACCGTCGAACACAGCCCGTCCGATCTGGGAGATCACCGTCCCGAATTCGTCGATCGTCTCCTCGGAGATACGCACGTCGAACCAGCGAGCGAGAGTGGAGATCCCGAGGAACATCGAGATCGAGATCCCCCCCATGATGCCCAGAGTGGTGGCCGCGTTGTGGGACTTAGGTTCCCGGAAAGCCTGGACACCGTTGGCGATCGCCTCGACACCAGTCAACGCAGTTGAACCGGACGCGAACGCCCGAAGCACAAGGAACAACCCGATGGCCCCAACCTCGGCCTCGATACCGAGGCCCGACGAGACCGCCTGCGGGCACACACCGTCGAAACACTCGACAAACCCGGTGATCAACATGATCCCCACCGTGAGAACGAACAGATACGTGGGCGCCGCAAAAAGCGTTGAGGCCTCCTTGACACCACGAAGGTTGGCAATGGTGAGTAGGGCGACGAAGCCGAGGGCGATTTCCACCCTCCAGGGGATCAAATCAGGAGCAGCGGAGGTGATGGCAGCTACACCGGCAGCCACCGACACCGACACGGTCAGCACGTAGTCGGTCAGCAGCGCCGAGGCCGCCACGGTACCGGTTCGGATCCCCAGGTTGTCGTTTGCCACGATGAACGCGCCGCCACCGTCGGGGTAGGCCTTGATGGTCTGGCGATACGACACGATGACGATCAGCAGCAACGTCGCTATGGCCAACGAGATTGGTGTCAGGAGATTGAAAGCAGCCGTGCCCGCCAGAGCCAGAACCAACATCGCCTCTTCCGTTGCATAGGCAACCGACGACAGCGGGTCGGAAGCGAATACCGGCAGGGCCAACCGTTTGGGAAGGAGCTGGCCCTCCTCCTCGTGTGTAGCGAAAGGCCGACCGAAGAGCCTTCGCTTGATGTTCAAATCCGACTGGCCTCTCACAATCCACCTGATGGCGCGCAACAAAGAGCGCGGTCGTCACGAGACCGCGCTCAATGCCTCCTTGATAGCCCTGGACGAGACAGGACCCGGCCATCTTTACGCGATTTCTACGCGCAACCGACGCATTTCGACGCGATCAAGGCGACTCCGGAATCGCCGCCGCCATGACACCGACCCCAACCAGTGCGACGACGATCACCAGGACCAAGAGTACGTTCCAGACCAGCTCCTTACCAGGGTCGGTCTCGACGGCCAACCGCCGGGTGAGAGGACGACCACATAGGAACGAGACGAAGATGATCACTCCACCCCCCAGCACTTCGGCGATAGCTGAATGGCCGAATACCGCGGCAAGAATGGCGACCAGTCCAGTCGAGATGGAAGTGACCCAGACCGGACTGAGTCCCGCTGTACGCGTCGATCGGCTCATGTGCCAGATGTACCGCGCCTCGTGAGGCTTCTTCAGGGCATCTACGAAATACCAACGCCTGTGCGTCGAGAAACTGCGCGATCAATACGTCAGTGGCCCAGCGGACCGAGAACCTCAAAGCGGTACCCCATACCGGGTTCGGTGATGAAGTAGATCCTCCACGAGTATCTTGGTCCCGCTCGTATGCCCGGTGGGTCAGAGATCGCCCATGTGTTCCTGCGGAACGAATGGCGACCCGGCACGCCGGGTCAACTCCCCTCACCCTTGTGGAGGAGCCTACCGTCGACGAGCTCGTCGCGAAGACACGAATCAGAGGAGAAGGCCGATGCGGATCGTTATTGCCGGTTGTGGTCGGGTGGGAAGCGACCTGGCACTGACGTTGTCGGAGGAAGGCAACGACGTCTCGGTGATCGACAATCGGCCTGACGTTTTCGATCGTCTCGGCTCGACGTTCAATGGAACGACTCACGAGGGGCTCGGATACGACGTCCGTGTGCTGCGGGAAGCAGGGATCGAATTCGCCGATGCCTTCGTGGCCGCCACCGACTCGGATAACGCCAACGCGATGGCGGTCCAGGTGGCCAAGCGGGTTTTCGGTGTGCCGAAGACGATCGCTCGTCTCGACGATCCCGCCCGAGAGGATGCCTATCGGGCGCTCGACGTCCAGTTCGTTCCCGGAGCGAAGCTCACGTCGAAAGTCATCCACGAGCAGATCGTCAGGGAGGAGTTCAGCTACCACGTGACGTTCTCCGGAGGCGATGTCGAGATCGTGGAGATGATCATCGGACCGGAGGGCGCAGGGCTACCTGTCGCTGACCTCGAGGTCCCTGACGTTTTGCGCGTGGCGGCCATCTACCGGGGACGGCGAACTTTGATACCCGACGACCACTTTGCTCTCGCCGAGGGCGACTTGGTGGTGGCGGCAGCTCACAGCGGGGCTCGCAAGAAGATCCGCCGGTACCTCGCAGTCAAGGAGGATCGTCAGTGAGAGTCGTCTTGATTGGGGGTGGCAAGGTCGGGTCCTACCTCGCCCGCGAGCTTCACAAGGGTGGACATGTCGTGACCGTCATCGAGGAAGCTCACGGCCACGCCGAGTCGCTCACCGACGAGTCCAAGGTGTTGGTCCTCGAGGGTGACGGCACCGACATCAGGTTGCTCAAG
>DASWKK010000047.1:0-4533 GCA_036396655.1 Acidimicrobiia bacterium | reverse complement strand
ATCGAGCACCGCAAACCTGGTGCGCCGTTCGGCGACGCGGTCCAACAAGTCATCGGTCAGCTTGGCCCACTCGGCGTCACCGAGATCCCCCTGAAGGGTCACGATCAGTATGTCGCCCTGGCGCAGGATCGGCACCGCCATGGTCGAGGCCACCTTCTATGCCTCAATCTGACTGACTCGGTATCCGAGAATGCGATCCGCCTCCTCGACCCCACCCCGAAGATCGCCGACCGTATTCAGCTTGGTCAGGTCGACGCCAAGAGTGACCAAAGCCTTAGCAATCGCCGGCGACAAACCGGTCAGGATGACAGTCGTACCCATCAACTTGGCGGCCTCCACGGTCTGTATGAAATGGTTCGCCACCTTGGAGTCGACCGAAGGCACCCCGGTTATGTCGACCACGGCGACCGTGGCCCGACTGTGACGGATCGCCTCCAATAGACCTTGGGTCAACTGATGCGCCCGATGCGAATCTACGACTCCCACCACCGGCAGTACCAGCATTCCTTCACGAAATGGCAGCACCGGAGTCGACAATTCACGGATAGCATTCTGCTGAACTTCGATCGTCGACTCTTTCTTCACCAGGTAGGCCGTCCCGATAGTGGCCATCGCCACATCGAAAAAAGCGTCCATACCCAGAACTGCCCCGACCAGATCGTCGGTGCTCTCTCCGTAGGCTGTCACCAGATGCGGGAGGATGATGATGCGAACCACACTGACCGCCCTGAACCACGAAACAAAGCTGAGGCCCATCTCCCCATACAGGTCACCCTGGGCGACGAGGTCTTCGGCATAGGCTTGCCAAGATCCGGTATCCACAGCCTGGCTCAGCATGCGACGGATCGCCTCCTGTCGGACGGCCGATTCCTCGTCGGTGACCAGGTTGGCGAACGCTGCAAACTCGGGAAGGGCAAACAGTTCTGCCCTCGCCTTCGCCGAGACCTCGTCATAGTTCTCGTCGTACGCCTTCCAAAAGAGCCTCAACTGGTTCTCGGGGATCGCCGCCAGCGCAGTCGCCGCCGCTACGGATTGGATCGTCGACATTGTCCTCGTTCGCTCCCGTCGGATTACTCCAACGAGAATCGGCATCGAGCACACAAGCCTTGAGCACTCACCCAGGTTCCGCCCTCACCCGCGCGATCGACCTTCAATAGATCATCAACGACTACCACCTTCCCCCGGGTATAGAGCGCCTGAAGACCAGAAGGTTTGAGTCCCTCCGTGTCGTCTGCAGCCGACTCCCAGCTAGGCCGTGGCAGACCCTGCGGCCCTGGTACCGAATCACCTCGATGGTGGGTCTTCAAGTCCCTTGTGACCCACTCGCCGGGGTGCGAGGTGCTCACCGTGGTGACCAGGGTTATGAGTTTCTGAGGTGGTCGTTTCGTAGCCGCGAATGCTCGCCGAACTCTCTCATGTCAGCCAGCCAACGAGCGGTTGCTCGTGCTACTACAGGGTGAAAGCGGTCGTGGAGCTGACGGGATTTGAACCCGTCACCCCCTCGTTGCGAAGGATGTGGTTAAAACCCTCTGACCAGGGGAAACGGCCTCCGATTCCGGGTTTGTGGAGCGGCTGTGGGGCGAGCGTCGTGAGGCATCGTGAGGTGTGGTGAGACGAGACAGCAACCTCCTCCACCCCGCCGCGGGCGGCGTTGATGCCTGATCGAGGCACACGGTGGCGCTGTTCTCAGAAAGCGCAGACTGCCGGATCCCGGACGGGTGTTTCGGCTGCTTTCAGGCATGGCCGACGCGCGTTATGCGCTGGTTGAGACCCGGTGATGTTCCTCTGAGATCGGCGGCCGGCTACCTGTGGGTATCCAGGCCTCTTAGGACGAATCCCGCTCGGATCGGCGCTAATAGCAGCAAGGCCGGAAGGGCAAAGCCGACTCCGAGGATCAACACGAGCGGTGTCATCACCAGCCCCAGCCTTGCGCCGCGGCGCCGACCTTGCCACAGCCAAATCTCCGCCAGCACGTCGAGGGCAGAGACGACGACGAGCGCCCAGCCTGGGGCGGTGAAGGCGTTGTAGCCGAGCTGTTCGAACGGGCCGCTTAACGACCTGAAGCAAAACGGCGATATCGGTAGCTCACCAGTCCGAGCGAGATGCGACAGGGTGATTGGCGTTGTGACCCCAAAACCGGCGTCGCCGATGAAGAAAAGCGCGACCAGCCTCACGGGAATTCGCCCTTGGGAGCGGCCCAGCCGCTTACCTGCCATGTTGGGAGCGGATCGCATGTTCCTTCAGCCCCTGTCTCCTGTCTGAGCCGTCTGCCGGAAACCCGACCAGGTGATCAGCTGCGCGAAGGCCATGACGACCGCCGCCCCAAGGTAGTAGGGGCCGGCATCGGGGGCATAAAGGATCACCAGCCTAGATGCCGACCATCGCCCATGTGACCCACCCTGCCCATGGCTCGCCACGCCGATAGCCGGTGAGCAGCCCCACCAGGCGTAGATGTTCATAGCCGCAATGCATGCGTTGGTCCACCCATCTGAAGACACCTGATTTGGCTTTCTCGACCAGCCCAGGGAGTCGGGTGACGTTCTACAGAAAGTCCAGATCAGCCGGAGCCTGATGACGATTGTCTATCGCCGGCCGTTGCCGGCTCCCAGGGCGATTCTCCTGCTTCAGCTTTGGTGGCTCTGCTCAGATGGCCGGGGGACTATGACGGCGGACGCGAGAGGCCATCACCTCAGTCCCACGGCTGCGGGATTCAACTTTCGGGCCACTCCGGCCGATCCTGTGCCACCCGCAATGCCATCGGACATGACCGGGCTCGAGGATTACGGCTGCTACGCACCCGTTGACAGAAAACTGAATAGGCAATCGTCGGCGAGGCGATTCCTCCGCCCTGACGTCCCTATGCGGAGAGACCGTCGAGAAATGGGTCGACGGTGGCGTCGTTTTCGGCCATCCCCCAGACCTCGGTGGCCTTGCCGTCCTTCACGTGGAAGACCTGCACATACTTCCATTCGGCGCTCGAACCGTCGGGTGCCGAAGCGGAAGCCTCCCCGAGCACCACCACGTGTTCGTCGTTGCCCAGGATGTCGTGTATCTCCGGAGAGGGTGGCGTTCCACCCATCGCCTGAGCTTGGCGGGCGAAGAAGGCGAGGACGTTGTCTCTGCCCTCATAGGCACCAGCCCACTTGCTATTGCCTCCCACATGCCAGACGATGTCGTCGGCGAGGTGATCCTCCATCCACTTCATGTCTGACCGTGAGAAAGCGTCGAAGCCTTCCCGGACCAAGCTGACATTGGGATGCTCGTGATTGGTCATGTCGTCGTCCTCTCTTGATCGGGTGCTTGCTCACCTCGGGTCGTTGATCGCCGCGGCCACTTGCCACCGCGGCAGCGGCCGGCGCCGGTCGCACATTGCGCCTCATTCGAGCCTACACCCCGTGGTCTCGCCGGGAGCACCGCCGTGTCTGGGGGCGATGCCGGTACGAGGCCCGGTCAGTCGATTTGGGATAGACAGCTCCCGCCTGTGGGCGATGCGAAAAGCGGAGTACGGACGAAGACGGATCCGATCGGTGTCGCTGTTCGCCGACAGCATCGACTTCCTCGAGGACGCATCAGTCAACCTCCTCATCGTCGCTGCTCTCGGCATGACCCTGGCATGGCGGGCCCGAGTGGGAATATGTTGTATTCGACCACCCAACCATCGATCGCCGTCTGAGCCTCCTCCAACGACGAAGGTCTTGCCGGCGAGGAACTCCTTCTTCAGAGTCTTGTGGAACCGCTCCCCCTTCCCCGTCGTGGTGGGCGACCGCGGCGCAGTCAACAAGTGTTGGATCCCGTTCTCCCGACAGACCCGATCAAACAACACCTCGCCCTTGCCGGGTCCCAACGCCTATAATCACCACGACGACGTCGCCTCTGCTGCGGGTCGACCAGCGGGTGACTGATCAGAGCCCTGTACACCGCCGAACGAGACGGCAACGGCACAACCCCCTCCCGGCCAAGGTGATAGACGATCGTCCGCGGACCCCACCCCGGATGAGCCCGACGCATCTCCACGAATCGAACCTCGATCTCCACCGACGTCTGATGTGGACAAGACCCCGGCTTCGAGCTCCGATCCACCAACCCAGCCAGGCCATCGGTGGCGAAGCGGCGGAGCCAGCCATGCACCGTCTGCCGGGCCACCCCATAACGGCGGGCAACATCGGTCACCGCCGCCCCACCCAACACCTCCAACACCGCCTGATACCGCTGCTCCACGACACCCAGCTCCACCAACACGACCACGACCTCCTCCGAGAATCAGAGAAGGATGGAACCAGCAGGTGTCACCCACGTACCGGAGCCACTGTCGCCCATCTACCGGAGCCGCGTCCCAGAACTGTCAGGCACCTACCGGAGCCACAGTGTCCATCATGAACCGAAGCCGCACATGGTTAACCGATCGACTTGGCACCCTGCTCGCTCCAAGTGTTCTGGCAGGGAATGGGAAAGCCCCGTGTTACCAGGGGTTTTGGAGTGGAGCTGACGGGATTTGAACCCGTGACCCCCTCGTTGCGAAAGATGCGGTCAAAA
>DASWKK010000046.1:0-5787 GCA_036396655.1 Acidimicrobiia bacterium | reverse complement strand
CGGAGCGAGCCAGCGCGCCCATGACGTGAGGGCTGCGACGTCGTCCTCGATGTGCTCGAGGACCTCGAAAGCGACGAGAAGGTCGAAATGGCGATCTGGTTCCAGAGGGATCGTGGTGTTCCGGACCTCCCCTCGTCCCAGGGCCGTCAATCGACTCGAAACCACCTCATACGAAGTCCGGTCTGGCTCGTATCCCCGGTAGTCGAATCGAGACGCCAATCGGTAGCCCATGGCCCCGATCCCGGCTCCGACCTCGACGACACTCGTCGGCTGAATTCGGGCGAGCCAGCTCTCGATGAAGGGCAGACGAAGGGAGGCACTGATGCTGAGCGCCGGGGGACGTTCGCTCACTTGACGGTGGTCGGCATCACGTCCTGGGGACGTTTGTTCAGTTGCACCATCAGGTCGGAGATCATCCCGATGAGCCCGAGGGCGAAGGCCACGCCGAGGATGACCACCGTGTTGGTGGCTACCCGAAAGTCCTTATCGACCAGGTCGTAGATCAGCTTGCCGACACCGACCAGGCCGAGGACCGCCGCCGGTGGGCCAAACACCCGCATCGGCTCCCACATCAAGGTCATCCGGACCACCTGTATCAGATAGCGTTTGGTGTCCTTCCACCAGTGAAACTTCGACTCCCCGGCCCGGGCCGCGTAATCGATTGGCACGTACCTGATGGAATACCCGTTGGACAGGAATGACATCGTCAATGTGGTGACACAGGAAAAGCCTCGGGGGAGCAGGTGAAGATAAGGGAGGGCCACCTCCCGGCGAAAAGCGCGGAAACCCGAGTTGAGGTCGGGAATCCGCACCCCCGTCAGGTATGACGCCAGCCGCCGGATCATCCACTTCGCCGGGCCGCGCAGCAGTTTGATCGTCCCTTCTTCGGAAGTGCGAGCTCCAACCACCTGATCGAACCCTTCCATCTGGTCGACCAGCTCTGGAATTGTGTCGTTGGGGTAGGTCATGTCTACGTCGGTCCACACCACCACGGTGCCTCGTGCCGCCTGTGTCCCGTACTTGCGTGCCGATCCGCTGCCACGGTTGGTGGCGAATTGGAGGAGGCGGATCCCGTCGATCCGCTGCAGACGCTCGCTCGAGCCATCAGTCGAGCCGTCATCCACCACCAGGATCTCGTAGCTGTATCGAGAGTCATCCATGGTCTTGCGGATCCGTTCGATCTCGTCGTCGAGATGCCCGGCCTCGTTGAAAACAGGCAAGACGATCGAGACGTCAACCGAGCCATCGTCTGGGTGCTGGCTCATCGTCATTCGGCCGGATTATTACAGCCCGGCTGGGAGCACAGTGTTCAACGCCCCACCAATCGCGCGATCGCCTCCGCCGCCCGCTGCTCGCTGCGTCGGTTGCCGTCGACGTCGACATGGCGAAGGAAGAAGCTCTCGCAGCGAGAGCGATAGTCGACTTCGGGGCCGAGCCCGGTCAGGGCCGAGGCCAGCTCTTCACCCGATGTGGTGATCTCGAAGCCCCCCATCGGGTCGGAGAAGGTCTTCACCGTCTCCCCGTGCGGATTGTGATAGATGAAGGGGAGGCCACGGGCCATGGCTTCCAAGGGCACAGTGCTGAACCTGCTGATCAGGGCCGTGGCCCGGGGGAGGAGTCGGGAGGCCGATATCGACGTGACCCGGGACGAGTCGATCCGCGCCTTCTCCGCCGGGTGCACCGAGATCACAAAGGGGACACCTGCCCGCTCGCAGCCTTCGATCGCGGTGGCGAGCCACTGCTTGCGATCTGCGGTATTGACTCCGTAGACGAAGTTGAGGTTGATCACGGCGAGCGGCTCGCCTCCCGTGACCGGTGGCGCCCACCACAATCGCTCCAGCCTGGTGCTGCCCACGATCGTCGTTTCCCGGTCGGGGAGGGCTTGCACATCGAAGTCGCCCTGACACAAGACCAGGTCGAGGTTGCGATAGGGGAGTCGTGCTTCGGGCGTGTCCGCATCCCAGAAGTCCTGGGCGCCTTCGACCTTGCCCAAGACAGGCACCCCGAGCTCACGACAGCGCGCGACAAAGGGTTCGAGGCTGCCGGTGTCCTTCATCACCAGGATCGCCGAGACTTCGCCGGCAATTTCATCGGGGTCGGGGAGGGCGAACACGTCGAGGTCGGGGTAGGCAGACAGCGCCGGCCAGGTGCGATCCCAGGGCGAAGGTCCGATGGCGACGCGGGCGGGCAGGCCGCGACGATCCAGCTCCGCAGCCAGCGGTGCCACTTCGGCCAGGTGGTAGTCGGCTGCCAGGACCAACAGGATCGGCTTGGCGGATGCTCCTGTGGGCAGCCAGGGCAGAGTGGTCGGGTTCCAAGGCCGGCGGGTCTCGTCGGCGAGGACTCTCTCGATGATGTCGACCCTTGGATCCGGTTCGCGGATGTTGCTGGGTGTCTCCCGCCTGGGCAGGGACCAGAAGACGAGAAGGACCCCGACCATCACCGTGGCTCCTCGCAGGATTGGGTCGACCTCCTCCCAGAATGCCGCCAGGAGTCCGGCGCCAATGGCTGCGAACAAGACGATGAACAGACCCCTGGAATTGGTCACTCGCATCATGCTTCTCGAGACGGTATCGCGCTGATCCTTCGATCGAAGGATCCGATCCGGTTTGCGATCCTCGACGTCGCTGACTTGGCTGGCCGTCTCGGCGCAGTCAGGAGCCGTCTCCCGTGATGAGACACACCAGCCATTCCCCTACCCGGTCTAGTCCCAATGGCAGTAATCGGTTTGACACTTCAGATAGGCGGGTATCCACCCGATAGGGGGAGTAAGACGTGGTGAACCCTTGAAGCGACTGATCCTGGTGCTGTCGGCTGTAGCCGCGTTGATAGTGGTGGCCACTCCTGCTTCGGCCGCCGGATTCGATCCCAGTTCGATGACCTTCCCCATAGACGGGGAGTATCGGATCACGGACAGCTTTGGCGATTGTCGTGGATCCAACTGCTCGCGCAGTCACGAGGGTGTCGATATGCCCGCTGCCAAGGGGACACCTGTGGTCGCAGCCGGTGACGGTGTCGTCAGCTGGATCAGCCCCGACCAGAACGGCTCCAACTGTTGCTATATCGGCATCGACCACGGTGACGGATGGGTCACTCGTTACATCCATCTCAACGACGATGCTCAGGACGCCGAGGGCAACTATCTCGACAACACCGACGGCCAGGGTTGGGGAATCGCCGATGGCCTGGTCAAAGGCAGCGAAGTGACCGCGGGCCAGCTCATCGGCTGGGTGGGCGACTCCGGCAACGCAGCTGAGGGTTACCCCCACCTCCACTTCGAGCTGCGGCACAACGGCCCCGCCATCGATCCGTTCCCCTATCTGCTCCTGGCGCTTGAGACCCTGAGTGGGTCTTTCAAAGACGACGACGACTCGGTCCACGAGGCGAACATCGACAAGATCTTCGCCCAGGGGATCACTCTCGGGTGCAACCCGCCCACCAATGACCGGTTCTGTCCGGAGCGCAACATCACCAGAGGGGAGATGGCCGCGTTCATCGCCCGCGCCCTGAACCTGACCGCCATGACCGGCACCAGCCCGTACGACGATGTCGACGGTCACTTGTTCTCGATAGCAGTCGACAAAGTTCAAACCGCAGGGATCGGCTTCGGGTGTGATGCCGACAGTTTCTGTCCTGACCGTCCATTGGAGCGCGATGAGATGGCCGAGCTCTTGGTGAGGGCGTTCGACTATGAGAATCCGGATGCACAGGACTTCTTCACCGACGACACCGACAACCCGTTCCACGACTCGATAAACAAACTGGCCGCGGCAGGGATCACGGTTGGGTGCAACCCTCCCGACAATGATCGCTACTGCCCCGATCGCCAGCTGACCCGAGCCGAGATGGCCACCTTCTTCGTGAGGTCGCTAGACCTCTAGGCCGGGCGAGGGTGTTGTCCCCCTGCGGAGCGGGGGGACCGTCCGGCCGTAGGCCGGGCGAGGGGGGGCCGGTGGGTGAACCCCCCTCTGTTGTCCCCCTGCGGAGCGGGGGGACAACGTTCGTCCTTGCCGGCTGTGGGCCGGGCTGGCTGCAATAGGATTCGCACGTGTTGACTCGACTACTGGCCCACCCGGCGACCAAGGGCCTCGACCTTGATGCACCGGAGACCACCGCCCTGAGACGCGAGGTGGTCCTCAGCAAACCCTTCCTGAAGGCCGTTTACGAAGAATGGTACGGCCTGATAGTCGAGCGTTTGCCCGATCTCAATGGTCCAGTATTGGAGCTAGGAGCTGGCGGTGGTTTCTTGGGGAGCCACGTTCCGGGACTCGTAACCAGCGATGTCTTTCCGATTCCCGGCGTCGAACGGGTCATCGATGCCAGAGATCTCCCGTTCGATGACAAGTCGCTCAAGGCGATCGTCATGACAAATGTGCTGCATCACATCCCTGACGTCGAACAGTTCTTCACCGAGGCCCAGAGAACACTCCAACCAGGGGGCAAGATCGTGATGATCGAGCCGTGGAACACGCCGTGGTCTCGATACGTGCATGAAAAATGGCACAACGAACCGTTCCGCCCCGAATCAGAGACATGGAGCTTTCCAGAGTCCGGGCCACTGTCGGGGGCGAATGCGGCTCTGCCCTGGATCGTATTTGAGCGTGACCGGAAGCAGTTCGAGTCCGAGTGGGCGCAGCTTCGGGTCACCGAGTCGACTCCTTTCATGGCTCTGCGCTACTTGGCCTCGGGTGGCGTCTCGATGCGCTCGCTTCAACCCGGTTGGTCATACGGTGCGTGGAAGAGACTGGAGAAGCTGCTCGGGGTGGAACAGAGGATGGCGGTATTCGCGCTGTTGGTCGTGGACCGGGTCGAAGGCTGACTCCGGCGAAGACGCGTTTGTTGTCCCCCTGAGGAGCGGGGGGACCGTCCGGCCGGTGGGTGAACCCCCCTCGACCTCGCTTTGCTCGGTCGGTCCCCCCTTCGGAAAAGGGGGGACAACCTGCGACTCGTCGGTGCGCGGCGCGACGCGTTTGTTGTCCCCCTGCGGAGCGGGGGGACCGTCCGGCCGTAGGCCGGGGGAGGGGGGCTGTGGCGCCGGCTACTCCACCACGTCGTAGTAGGTGTGGATCATCTCCAACCGGCGCGCCCGGTATTCGTCGCTCGACCCAGAGAGGATGTGCTCGACGGGGATCGGCGCTCGGAGAACGTCACCATCCAGCTTCTCGGTGACCAGCAACGGAACCTCACCGTCGGAAGGGCCAGGCATCTCGTCAACCAGACGCACCTGGGTCCGATTGGCGATGGCTGTCGGATGACGACCAAGGGCTCGTTTCAGCGAGTTGGTCCGTTCTTCCCCCAGAACCTCCTTGATGGCGTCCTTGGCCCGTTGGACCTGTTCGGAGACGGCGACCGAGAGCCGGGGTCTGCGACGAGTGAAGCTCTCACCGAAAGCGGTCACCAGTCGGGCAGTCTCGTCGGCACCGCTTATGAGGGGCCGGGTGTCCGCGGCCCCACTCGCCAGGTCACGTCTGACTGATCGATCAAGGAGGCGTCTGACCCCCACCTCCACTTCGGCCGGGTTGTTGTCATCGGCATGGACTGCGAGCCCCAGCTCTGCGAGGCGGGTCGAGCGGGCATGCTGATCGTCGGTTCGGGTCGAGGTGTTGGCGACCAGCAGGGTGGGCAATCCCGAAGGGATCAGCTCATGCACTGCGTTGTACCCCGCAGAGCTGACCGCGAGATCGAAGGCTCTTAGATAGGGGACGAGGGGAAACACGTTTCTGATCAGCGTCACCCGATCGGCCTGCTCCACCAGCACCTCGTTCTCGGCCACCGCCGACCTGGTCA
>DASWKK010000045.1:0-28657 GCA_036396655.1 Acidimicrobiia bacterium | reverse complement strand
CCCCTCTCGCTGGCTCCGATCTTGAGAGCGACCACCGGGATGTCACGACGCTGTGCCTCGGCCAGTGCCTCTGTGAATCCCACCGGGTTGCGGATCGTCTCCAGGAACAAAGCAATGACCCGGGTGCTCTCGAGACCCAGGGCCCACAGCATGTATTCGTCCATGGTCGTGTTGATCTCGAGCCCGGTCGAGACGACGACGTTGAATCTGATGCCACGTCGATTGTGCAGCATCGCCGAGAACAGCGATCCGGAATGGCTGAGAAAGGTGACTCCACCCGGCACCAGATCGGGTGGCTGGTAGAAACCGCATACTCGAAGACCGTCTTCGACATTCACGAATCCCATTCCGTTGCCACCACAGATCGGAACGCCTGCATCGGTGGCGAGGTCGCGGAGACGGTCGCGTAGGGAACCGCCCGAGCCCGCCTGGCCATGGCAGCTGGCGAAGATGGCCACCGATCGGGCACCGATATCGACGGCCTTTTGCATCTCTGTTTCGAGCAAGTTGTTGCCCACCGCCAGGACCGCCAGATCCACCGGCGATCCGAGATCGTCGAGCGACGAGTGAGCGGCAAGGCCGTGGATCTCCTGGTACCGGGGATTCACCGCGAACACCTCGCCCTCGAACCCACCGGTGAGCAGCTGTCGAATCGTCTGGTCGCCCACCGAGCCCGGGCGTTCGCTCGCGCCCACCACAGCCACCGATCGGGCTTTGAGCATCGGGTCTAATGAGATCGTCATCGGTCCATCCTGAACGACGGTTCAGCGTACCGGGCGAGGACCCTCCGATCGCAATGAGACGAAGACCTGTGCCAGTATTCACCCGGTGACTCCCAGACCGAGCCTGACCGCCCGCCGCCGCAACGAGATCCTCGCAGCCACCAGCGCCACAATCGCCAACCGCGGTCTGTGTGACACACGCATCGCCGACATTGCCGATCACATCGGCGCCAGCCCGGCGTTGATCCTCTATTACTTCCCATCCAAGGCCGCGCTGCTCACCGAAGCCCTCGTCTATCAGGATCAGGTATTTCATGAGGCGGTCAAAGGAGAGCTCGAAGCGGCAGAGTCGGCTGCGGCCAAACTCTCGATCCTGATCGAAGCAAGCTGTCCAAAGACACATACCAGCAGCGACAATCCTGACGGTTGGTTGCTGTGGCCGGCGGCGTGGGAGATGTCCCGGCACGACCCGACCCTGGCCGCGGCGCGGGCCAGGCTCGACGAAGCGTGGCGGGCACAGATCGCCACCATTGTCCAGGAGGGGATCGTCGCCGGCGAGTTCCAATCGGTGACTGCCTCCGACTTCGCAGTCCAGCTCGCCGCGCTTCTCGACGGGCTGGCCATCGAGGTGATGCTCGGAGACTCGACCGTCGACGCCAACCGCATGAGGAAGCTGGCCGAGGACTTCGTCGAGTTGGCCCTAAAGACACGCCGATTGAGCGACACGAACACTGAATGACCGTTTAGTGTTCCTGATCGGCTCGGCCAGGAGGACACAATGGTTTATCACCCGAGAGAGAACTGGAGTCCCGCCCGCAGAAAACGGGTCTACACCAGACGTGATTTCCTACAGCGCGCCGCGCTCCTCGGCATCGCGGTGCCCGCCCTCCCCAGCCTGCTCGCCGCCTGCGCCGAGCGCGATGCCGAAGAGGGCGTCGAACTCGCCATCGGGACACCGGCCAACCCGGTACAGCAGCCGCTGTTCGAGGACAATCCGGCCATCGAGTCGGGGCTGTCCGACGAGGAGGGCCCACTCCAGCTCTACAACTGGGCTGACTACATCAACCAGGATGTGGTCATCGCGGCCCAGGATGCCCTCGGTGTCGAGATCGAGATCACCACGTTCTTCAACGAGGAGGAGGCCATTCAAAAGATCTCCTCGGGCGAGGTTCAGTTCGATGTGTGGTTCCCGACATCGCAGGTGGTGCCGAAGTCGGTGAGCGGTCGTCTCCTGCAGCCGCTGAACCTCGACTACATCCCCAACCTCGAACAGTATGTCTGGCCCTCGTTGGCCAATCCCTACTACGACCAGGGCTCTCGTTACACGGTGCCCTACGTCCTCTACTCGACCGGCATTGCGTGGCGAGTCGATCAGGTTGACAGCGCCGACATAGAAGGCCACGCCAATGCCTGGGATGTGTTCTGGAACGACAAGTACGCCGGGATCGCAGGGCTCTACGACTCTTACACCGACGCCATCGCAATGGCACTCTTCCGAAATGGGCTCGGAGATCCGTCCCAGGCGTCCGAAGCCGAGGTCGCCGCGGCAGCCGACTCGCTGATCGAGCTGACCGAGCTCATGAATGTGAGGTACACCATCGACGGTGCCTACGTTCAGATCCCCGAAGGGAGGATGGGGCTCCATCAGGCGTGGTCCGGGGACATAATCAACTCCCAGTACTACTTCCCGGAGGACGGGGACCCCTCGGTGATGCGGTACGCCTGGCCGGCGAGGATCGAGGGCACCAGCGTCAACGCCGCCATCTCGAGCGACACCATGGCGATCCCAGTCGGGGCGCAGCGCCCGGTGTTGGCACACAAGTTCCTCAACTTCATGCTCGACGAGGAGAGTGCTCTCCTCAATTTCGAGTGGGTTGGCTACCAGCCACCCCAGAAAGGCATCGACACCGATCTTCTCATCCAGGACGAGTGGGTGCCTGAGTATCTCGCCGCTGCCGTCGTCCGCGAGGAGGACTTCGAACTCGACACCGCCTGGGTCCAAGGCCAACTCGATATCGCGACGGAGACGCTGTGGTCGGACCAGTGGAACCGGGTCAAGGCCGGCGGCTGACACTCCTTGGGGAGGGCATGACCGGTGCCAACCAATCTCCAAGCCGGCGAGTCTGATGCAGTAGGCCAGCGACGCTGGGTCTGGCCCGGGTTGGCGTTGCCGGGGGTGGTCTGGCTGCTGCTCCTCTTCGTCGTCCCCTTCTACGCCATCTTCGCAGTGGCGATGGGCCGCACCGACCCGATATTCAACCGGCCGGTGCCGGAATGGAACCCCGTCTACTGGGATGTCTCCTCGTTCAGCCGGGTCATCGGCGATCTATTCGGGGGGCAGCTGGGCACGATCGCGGTTCGAACCGTGATCTACGTGGCAGTGGCCAGCTTCCTCTGCCTGCTTCTCGGCTACCCCGTCGCCTATTTCGTCTCACGACGTAGCGGGCGGTGGCGAGGGCTGTGGCTCCTGGCCATCCTCACCCCATTCTGGATCAACTACCTGATGCGGATGATGGCGTGGATCAATCTCTTGTCCCCCGGGGCACAGGTGGACCGGGCCTTCTTCCTGTTCGGCCTCGACCCACCATCGTGGTTGGCCGGTCAGCACTACGTGGTCATCCTCGGCCTCGTATACGGCTACATACCCTTCCTGATCCTGCCGCTGTTCGGGGCCCTGGATCGAATCGACGAGAGAACACTGGAAGCGGCCCAAGACCTGGGCGCTAGCCCGGCCCGTACCTTCTGGCGGGTGACCCTGCCCCTGTCCAAGCAGGGAATCCTCGCCGGTCTGGTCATCATCATGCTCCCGATGTTTGGCGACTACTACACCCCGAATCTCCTTTCCGGATCGCCACGCAACGTGATGATGGGCAACACCATCGACCAATTCATCAACCAAACGACCAGCCAAGGTGGGACCGGCGCCGCGTTGACCATCGTCTTGATGCTGTTCGTGGCTGTGCTGATGGCGTACTACCTGGTGACGATTGGCAGGGCCGCCAAGGAGGCGAGAGAGTGAGCTCGCCCGGTCGGGGAAAACCCAATCCTTGGGCGACCTCCAGGGTGCTGACCCTGACCACGGCGGCTTACGTCCTGTGGTCCTTGGCCCCGGTTGCAATCGCCATCACCTTCTCGTTCAACGACGGCCGGTCGAGGAGCGCATGGCAAGGTTTCTCCACCCGGTGGTACGTGGGAACACGAGAAGCTGCCGAATCAGTGATCTTCGACCCCTCGCTTCGCTCGGCGCTGACTCAGAGCATCAAGCTGGCGCTGCTCACCATGCTGGTGGCGACACCGATCGGAGTCGCCCTGGCCATCGGGCTGGCGCGCTGGCGTGGCCGACTTGCCAAGCCGTCCAATTTTCTGATGCTCTTTCCTCTGGTGACACCCGAGATCGTCATGGGCGTGGCGCTGTTCCTGGTGTTCCACAACTTGTATGGGTTTGTCCCCTTCGGCACCTGGGCACAGTTCCTGGGCCATGTGACGTTCTCCATTTCGTTTGTGGTGATCATCGTGCGCGGCCGTCTGTTCGCCATCGGCCGGGACTACGAAGAGGCCGCCATGGATCTCGGGGCAACACCTTTCGAGGCGATGCGGCGTGTCCTGCTACCCCTGCTCTCTCCCGCCATCCTGGCCAGCTTTGCCATCGTGTTCGCCCTCTCCATCGACGACTTTGTGATCAGCCAATTCCTGTCGAGCGGAGCCTCCTCGATAACCATTCCGGTCCGGCTCTACGCCGGAGCCAGGCTCGCTCCCCCACCGTCGCTCAACGCCCTGGCCACGGTCCTGATGCTGACGACGATCCTTTCGATCGTCGTTGCCGGTCTCGCCTATCGGGTATGGAAGAAGCGCAGCGGTGGCGACGAGTCGACGGTCGAGTCCCTGGCCAGCTTCGAGATCTAGTGGCGGGGTCGCATCGCCCGACGCTGTGTCGGAACGATGTCGACCCGACGTCGAATCCATTGCGACTCGCTGTCGGAGAAGAGCCCCAGTTTGATACGGCGCCATGGAGTTGGGCCTCGTTCACTATCTCCCCGTCGTCACGACCTTCGTTGCCGTCGGGTTCGCATCGATCCTCTGGAGGCACTGGCGCCAAAAGCCGGGCACTCGCTATCTCATGTGGTGGACGATCGGTGTCGGTCTCTATGGGGTCGGCACCCTCACCGAAGCGCTAACCACGATCTTTGGTTGGAGCGAGCCGGTCTTTCGCGCTTGGTATGTCTCGGGTGCCCTGCTCGGTGGCGCCCCCCTGGCACAAGGCACCGTCTACCTGCTTGTGCCCCGCCGGATCGCCGACCGGCTCGCCGTCGCCCTCATCACCTACATCGCGATCGCAGCAGCCTTTGTCGTCTCCACACCCATCGTGACCGGTGTGGTCGAACCGCATCGGTTGAGCGGCGGCGTCATGGAGTGGCAATGGGTGCGTCTGTTGTCGCCGCTGGTGAACCTCTATGCAGTCGTATTCCTCATCGGGGGGGCGGCCTGGTCCGCGTGGCGTTACTGGCGTAGGGGCGCGGCACCGTCTCGTGTTTCGGGCAATGTGCTGATTGCCGTGGGGGCGATCCTGCCCGGAGTCGGCGGATCCTTCGCCCGTGCCGGCCAGGTCGAGGTGCTCTACGTGACCGAGCTCATCGGTCTTCTCCTGATTTGGGCCGGATACCGGCGAATCGTGGGTGACCGGGCGCTCCCAATCCACAGAGCCCAGCAACAGGGCCGAGTCCCGGAATCGAAAACGACAAATAGGAAGGCATACAAGTGAAGAAACGCTCATCCCGCACAGCCGTCGCGGGGCTGGCTTTGGTGGTTGCCGCCTGCGGAGGCGGGGAGGTGAGTGACACCACCACGACGAGGGCCACAACCACGACCACCCTCGCGGGAACAACAACGACCGAGGCTGTAGAGACAACCATCACCGCGGCCGCCGGTCGCAGCTTCATCGGGGCTGATGGTGTCGAGACCGAGATCACGGACACCTCCCGGATCGTGTCCCTCAACGGTGACATCACCGAGATCATCTTCGAGCTGGGGCTCGGTGAGAACGTCGTCGGCGTCGACGTCACAACGACGTATCCCCCCGAGGCGGCTGCGCTCAACGACTCCGGGCAAACGGTCGGCTTCGCCCAGCAGCTCGCTGCCGAAGGGGTCCTCAGATTCGAGCCGACCCTGGTGATCGGCGACACCCAGATCGCGCCACCCGAGGCAATCGAACAGCTGAGGGCCGCTGGCGTCCCCGTGGCAATCATCGAGACGCAGGTCACACTCGACGGTGTCGAGGCCAAGATCCTCGATGTGGCCGAGATCCTCGGGGTTCCGGACGAGGGGCAGGTTCTGGCCGAGAGGGTGAACGGAGAAATCGAAGCCGCCCAGGCACGGGTAGCCGACGACGGTTCTGATCCCACCGTCGCATTTGTCTACGTGAGAGGGCCACAGGTTGTCTTTCTCTTTGGGGCCGGGATGCCGACTCAAGCCATGATCGAAGGTGCGGGTGCCATCGATGCTGGTGCAGCCTCCGGGGTCGCCGGCCCGGCACCATTGACACCCGAAGCCCTGGTGGCAGCTGCACCAGACGTGATCGTGCTGCCTGAAGCGGGTCTGGCCGCCCTCGGTGGAGTCGAGGCTTTCCAGGCGCTTCCGGGAGTGGCGGAGACACCGGCCGTCCAATCCGGGAGCCTTCTGAGCTACGACGAGGCATTCTTCTTCAACCTCGGTCCACGTGTCGGGCAGGCTCTCGACCGGTTCATCTCCGACCTGTATCCAGACCTGGCAGATTGACCAATCGGAATCGGCTGGTCAATAGCGATCCGTATGTCCGGCGACGACGATGGGGTATTCCGATCCTGGGAATATCGGTGTTGGTCGTCGCCGGGTTGTCGCTGAGCCTGGGAGCGGTCGATGTCGCCGGCGAACAGGTGGCCGCGGTGCTAGCCGGCAGACTCGGGCTCGACTGGTTCGGCGAGGCCGGGCCCCAAGCGGTGGCGGTGGTCTGGGGAATCCGCATGCCCCGCCTGCTCATGGGTCTCGTCGTGGGCGCCGCGCTCGCCGCAACGGGGAGCGTCCTCCAGGGCATGCTGCGCAGCGACCTGGCCGACCCTCAACTGCTGGGGATCGGGCCTGGCGCCGCGATCGGGGCGGCCATCGGATCCGGCGCGGGCGGCGTGCAGGGTGCCATCGCCGGTGGAGTCGCCGCCGGTGTCGTGACGTCCTTCGTTGTTCGCCGGCTATACCGTCAGGCATCCATCGACCAGACACGGTTGATCCTGTCCGGAGTGGCCTTGGGAGCCACGCTCAGCGCCTGGGTCGGATTCGTGGTGTTCGCCTCGAATCGCAGCGTGGTCCCTCCGATCGAATTCTGGCTTCTGGGCGGACTCGCCGGATCGACATGGAGGGCGGTGGGAACCGCCACCGTCTTTCTATTCGTGGCGGTCGGCGTTCTGATTGCCGTCTCGCGGACCATCGATCTCCTGGCAGTGGGACCGCGCGAGGCGTGGCATCTCGGTGTAGACGTGGATCTGACCATGACGATCCTCTTCATCGTCGTGGGCGCGGCAGTTGGCGCCAGCGTCGGCGCAATCGGGGTGGTTGTCTTCGTCGGGCTGCTTGTGCCTTTCCTCATGCGACGTCTGGCCGGACCGATACATCGCCATCTGATTCCGACCGCGATGCTGGGAGGTGGCCTGTTCCTGATCTCCGCCGATCTCGTGGCGCGATTGCTGATCGAGCCGGTGGAGCTTCCCGTCGGGCTGATCACCGCCGCCATCGGTGGACCGCTGTTCTTGTGGCTGGTGTCGCGGAAACGTGATGTCTGAGCCGTCCCTGGTCGCCTCGGGTGTCTCCTACCGGGTCAAGAAGGCGACATTGATCGAAGACCTCGACTTCCAGGCTTCACCCGGCGAGGTGGTCGGTGTGCTCGGGCCCAATGGAGCCGGAAAGAGCACGTTGCTACGTCTCCTGTCGGGCGAGTTGTTGCCCGGTGCCGGGACGATCACCGTCAACGGGCTGAGCACAAGGGGCGCGTCGCCGGAAGACCTGTCCCGGGCGCGATCCGTTTTGGGACACCACATACCCACCGATATCCCGTACACGGTGCGTTCCATAGTCGAGATGGGTCGTCACCCCTATCGGCATGATCCGGCCCAGACAAGTGAACGGGATCGGGACGCGGTCGAAGAGGCCATGCGCCGCACCGGGATCAGCGAATTCGCAGGCAGGGTGTTTGCCACCCTGTCCAGCGGGGAGAGGTTGCGGGTGTTCCTGGCTCGCGTCCTCGCTCAAGAAGCCCCGATCGTGCTCCTCGATGAGCCGACTGCCAACCTCGATGTCGGTCACAGCGAGAGCATCCTGGCCGAGACGAAGGCTCTTGCCCGATCGTCACATACCGTGGTTTCGGTCTTTCATGACCTCAACGCGGCGGCCTTCTATTGCGATCGGATCTGTTTGCTGGCAGGAGGCAGGGTCCGGGTGACCGGATCGGTGCCGGAGGTCTTGCGCAGCGAAGTGCTCTCCGACGTATACCACCAGCAAATGAAGGTCGTGGACCACCCATTTCGTGACTGTCCGCTTGTTCTCGTTGTGAACCACCGGTGACGAGCTTGCGCCGATGCATGCGCGAGGATCGGCCGGGAATTAAACCGTCAACCTCACGATCGGTCTGGTGTCATTGCGACGGATGATCTCGACGAATCCGTGTTCGTTGAACATGCCGATCGTCCCGGTGAAGTAATCCACCACCGAGGCTCTTTCGCCATCCACCGGGTAGGCCTCGATCACCGATGCTCCCTGGGCGGAGGCGTAGGCGATGGCGGCGGCGAGCAGACCGGCCCCGACGCCGCTTCGCCGGTTCCCCGCGCGAACCACGAAACAGTTGATCGACCAGACTTCGATGTCGTCGATCGGCTTGAGTAGCCACGATCGGTCGAGGGTTGGGAACTCGGCCCTCGGCCCTACCTGGACCCAGCCCATCGGCTCGTTCCCGATGTAACCGAGCAGCCCTGGCGGGCGACCCCGGGATACCCTGTCGGCGAAGCGGTCGCGATTGTCGCGACCGTCGCCAAATCCCCCGTCGGGTCGCCGCCAGTGCATGCAGAAGCAGTTCCTGGCGACTCCACGATCGCCAAATACCTGCTCCATGTCTGGAAATCGCTCTGGTGTGAGGGGGCGGGTCGTCATGGTGCCGAGGTCGGTGTCGCTGGTGTGCGACCACCCGGTCTCAGGCACCGATGGGCTCTTCCGCATCACAGTGCGCGCCGAACACCAATTCGATCACATCGGCGTCGCGTGCGAGCATCGGTGGGGCCGACTCCGTCTCAGGCAGCGCATAACGCCACCAGAAACGCCTCATCGACCTTGCCCGACGTTCCTCATTTCTCTGCCGAATCATCTCGTATGTGGCCAGTGGCAGCATCCTGTGTCCTTCCTCGAACTCTTCGCCAACCCTACGATTCATTGCGGACAGGATCTGTCCGCAATGATCAGGGATAATTAGGAAAGATGGACAGCGCGGAGCGACTCTTGAAGCTGCTCGGTCTGCTCGAAGGGCGAATCGACTGGACCGCCGAAGAGCTGGGGCGACGGTTGGAGGTGACGACCAGGACGGTTCGCCGCGACATCACCCGTTTGCGTGATCTGGGCTACCCGGTCGAGGCCGTCGCTGGGCCGGGAGGAGGCTACCGGCTGGGGGCAGGCGGCAAGTTGCCGCCGCTCCTCCTCGACGACGAGGAGGCGCTCGCAGTCGCCCTCGGTCTCCGTGTGGCAACCACGGCCGCGGTCGGAGGACTGGAAGACGCATCCCTGTCTGCCCTCTCCAAGCTCGAGCATGTGCTCCCACCCCGTCTCCGCTCCAGGCTCGAGGATGTTTCGGTGGCCACCATTTCCACGACCGGCAGCTCGTCGACCCGTGTCGATCACACGGCACTCGCCACCACGGCATCAGCCATCCGGACCGGGGTTCGCCTCCGATTCGACTACACCGACGGCGAAGGTCGCCGCTCGGAGCGACACACCGAGCCACATCGACTGGTCCACACCGGGCGCCGCTGGTATCTGGTCGCGTTCGACCTCGACCGTGACGACTGGCGGACCTTTCGCCTGGACCGGGTGGCGGAGCCGAGCGCCACCGGCATGCGCTCGGCGAGACGGGAAGTGCCTGACCCGGTTGAGATGGTGCAAAGGGGGATTGCCATCGACGCATGGGCTCATCGGGCAACGGTTCGGCTTCACACACCCGTGGAGAATGCGCTCCAGATGATCCCGGCCACGATCGGCGCTCTCGAGCCAATCGGTGAGAACGAGTGTCGCCTGACTATCGGTGCCGACGAGATCGGATGGTTGGCCCGCTATCTGCTTGGGCTCCCCTTCGCATTCACCGTCGAGGAGCCGTCCGAGTTGCGAACCGAGCTGGGCGAGATCGGTCGCCGTCTGACCACGGTCTACCCCTGACCGACCGCCTCGACGTAGGGCTGTCAGGACGGTGCCGAGACGATGCGCAGTGCCTCCGACGGGAGACGGAGCACGACCGGGTCGGGCCAGTCGTAGGTGAATGCGGCGCCCTGATTGGGAACCGTTGCCTGGATCACACCGACATCCTCGATGTTGACAAGGACGTTGAGCATGGCTCCGGCGTACACCACCCGTTCGATCTCACCGGACAGAGTGTTGTCACCGACAAACCCTGCCGGGTGAAGCTCCACCCGTTCCGGCCTGATGCACACGGTGACAGAACCGGTGTCTCCATTGTTGGAGACGCATCTCATCTCCCGCCCGGCGACCGACACCCGACCCGGCGACAACGCCTGGGCCTGCATCAAGTTGGACACACCGAGGAAGTCGGCGATGTAACTCGATGTTGGCGTTTCGTAGACTTCTGAAGGCGAGCCCAGCTGCTCGACGCGCCCCGCGGTCATCACCGCGATGCGATCCGACATCGTCAGTGCCTCTTCTTGGTCATGGGTGACATAGATGAAGGTGACCTCCAGATCCTCCTGAAGCCCCTTGAGCTCGACCTGAAGCGCCTTGCGCAGCTTGGCGTCGAGCGCTCCCAACGGCTCATCGAGCAGTAGGACCGACGGGTTGAGCACCAATGAGCGCGCGAGCGCCACCCGCTGCTGCTGGCCGCCCGAGAGCTGGGTCGGCTTGCGACTTTCCATCCCGGTCAGCCGCACCCGTTCCAGGGCGGCTCCCACCCTCGACTTCTCTTCAGCCCTGGTCACATTCTGATAACGAAGCCCGAAAGCGACGTTCTCGGCCACGTCCATGTGGGGAAACAGGGCATAACTCTGGAACACCGTGTTGACCGGGCGCTTGTGCGGTGGGGTTGATGCCTGATCGGCTCCGTCGATCAGGATCGAGCCGCCATCGGGTCTCTCGAACCCGGCGATCAGACGCAGGGTCGTTGTCTTCCCGCAGCCCGACGGCCCGAGCAGCGAGAAGAATTCGCCGTCCTCGATCCTGAGGGTGATCCGATCCACGGCCGCGACGTCTCCGAACCGCTTCTCGAGATCGACCAGTTCGACGACGCCGCTCATCCGGGATATGAGTCTACGAGTGGCTCAACCGCTGATGACGGCGGCAAAGGCATCGAGTGTCTCCAGATATCGATCCACGTCCTCATCGGTGTGCTGGACCGAGAGCAACCACTGCTCGCCCTTGCCCCATGGCGGCAAGAAGACCCCCCGATTGTACTGGTAGAGCCAGGCAGCCTGCGCGTATCGCCCATCCACCGTGAGAAAGTCACGATAGGTGCGCATCGGCTCGGCACAGTAGATGACACTCCCCTTGGCTCCCGCAGTCGCAACATGCGCCACCAGCTGATGCCGGCCGACGACTTCGTTGGCGCCTTTTTCCATCCGATTCTGGATGTGGTCGAGGTGGTCGTAGACCTCATCGACCATGACCTCGGTCAGCATCGCTCTGGCTGCAGCCATCGCCAGAGGGTTTCCGTTGAAGGTGCCCACCTGCTCGTAAGTGCCGTCGGTGATGTGACCCATCACCTCCTCGGTGCCGCCGATCGCCGAGATGGGCAAACCCCCACCCAACGCCTTGGCCAGGCAGACGATGTCGGCTTGAACCCCGAACCGCCGGGTGGCCCCACCTTTGCCCACGGTGAGCCCGGTCTTCACCTCGTCGAAGGCGAGCAAGGCACCATGCTGGCGAGTCAGATCTCTCAGCCCCTGGAGAAACCCGGCTTCGGGGAGGAGGATGCCGCAATTCTGCAACACCGGCTCGAGAATCACGCCGGCCACCCTCCCCTCGTTCTCGGCGAAGAGCTGGCTGACCACCTCGAGATCGTTGAACGTCGCGATCAATGTGAGGTCGACCATCGCCTGGGGGATTCCGTTGCCGGAGGCGAGGCTCTTGGGGCGCTTTATCGATCCCAATCCCTCCTCGTTCCAAACCGAGACCATCACCGAATCGTGGTGGCCGTGGTAGGCACCTTCGAACTTGATGATCAGGTCACGGCCGGTGATGGCCCGCATGAGGTGGACGGCGTCCATCGTCGATTCTGTGCCCGAGTTGCCGAACCGCCACAGCGGGTACCCGTAGCGCACGGACAGCTCTTCGGCGACCACGATGGCGTCGGCTGTCGGCTGGGCGAAATGGGTCCCCCTCCGCACTTGATCCGAAACCGCGGCCACGATGGCCGGGTGGGCGTGACCGGAGAGCATGACGCCATAGCCACCATGAAGGTCGACATACTCGTGGCCATCCACGTCCCATACCCGGGATCCCTCACCCCGCTCGATCCAGATCGGCTGCGGATCAGAGATCTGCCAACTCGAGGTGACGCCTCCGGCCAGTGATCGACCGGCCTGGAGACCCATCTCCGTCGCCTTGGGAGCTCGCTCCAAGAATCGCTGTCGTTCTATTGCAATCAAGTCGTCCAGAATCGAGACTTGACCCTCCGCCGGGGACATGAGCCACCTTCTTTCGGCATCCTGAATCGTCGTTCAGGATACACTTAGCCACGGCAGCCGGTAGGAGAGAACTGGATGAAACCCGCACCTTTGAATCAAGAGGAGATTCGAAACGCCCTCAGGGGTTTCGGTGACAGTCTCACCTTTCCTGCCAATGCCTACCTGTCCCCCGACGTCCTCGCGTGGGAGAAGGAGAACCTCTGGCGATCGGTGTGGGTCTGCGTCGGCCGGTTGGACGAGATACTCGCGCCCGGTCAGCTGCGAGCCATCGACGTCGGAGGTGAGGGAGCACTGCTCAGCCGGGAGATCGACGGTTCACTACGGGCCTTCTCCAACGTCTGCCGACATCGCGGCCACGAGCTGGCACCGATCGGCGACCCCTTCGATGCCAGGCAGATCCGATGTCCCTATCACAGCTGGTCATATCGATTCGACGGGACCTTGCGCACCGCGCCCAAGTTCACCCAGAGCAACGACTTCGACGCGGCCGAGTATCCGCTGATGGGCCTTGGTGTCGCCGTCTATGGAGGCTGGGTCTGGATCGACCTCTCCGGCACCGCTGCGTCGATCGACGATCACTTTGGGAATCTCGCCGAGATCGCGATGCCGTACGAGACCGACCGGCTGGTGACGGCGGCCACCCACTCCTATGTGGTCGATGCCAACTGGAAGATCATCATCGAAAACTACAACGAGTGTTACCACTGCTCATCGATACATCCCGAGTTGTGCGAGGTGACTCCACCGGACAGCGGCTATGACCATGTGCCGACGGGCATGTGGTGTGGCGGGACGATGGACCTCAAGGATCACGCGGTCACCATGTCCCTCGACGGCTCCTCCAAGGGAGTCAATTTCAAGGGTATCGACGAGGCCCAGACGCGCCAGGTCTGGTATCTGACGGTCATGCCCAATCTCCTGCTCTCGCTGCACCCCGATTACGTCATGACCCATCGACTGACCCCGGTCAGTGTCGACCAAACCTTCATCGAGTGCTCCTGGCTGTTTCCGCCGGAGGCCTTCGAGGCAGAGGGGTTCGACCCCTCGTATGCGGTCGACTTCTGGGACATCACCAATCGGGAGGACTGGACGGCGTGCGAGTCGGTGATGCGGGGGATGAAGAACCGGGGGTATCGACCCGGTCCGCTGAGCAACTGGGAGGGAACCGTCTACCAGTTCCTGGGGATCATGGCCCACGCATATCTCGGGGAGGGTCTGGTCGTGCCCGAAGTGCCCACCCGAGAGCTCAGGTAAGCGGTCCCACCCCGCGCTTGCGGAGTTGGTCGGCGATGATGATCCGTTGGATCTCGGAGGTGCCTTCCCAGATGCGGTCGACCCGCAGTTCACGGTAGAAGCGCTCCGCCACGTTCTCGCGCATGAACCCGCGACCGCCGAAGATCTGGACGGCCCGGTCCGCCACCCGGTTCGCCATCTCGGATGCGTACAGCTTGGCCATCGAGCACTGGGCGTGTTGCACCTTGACGTCGACGCCGGCATCGATGGCCCGGGCCGCGGCGTAGGTCATCAACCTCGCCGCCCACAACTCCGTCAGCGAGTCGGCCAGCATGAACTGGATTGCCTGATAATCGGCGATCTTCGAGCCGTAGGCCACGCGCTCCTCGGCAAATGCCGTCGACTCCTCGATGAGACGTTCTGCCGCCCCGCAACAGCGGGCCGCGATCATGAGCCTCTCGTAGCGGAACCACGCGTGGGAGAAACTCATGCCGTCACCCTCGCTCCCGACCAGGTTCTCCTGTGGGACCCGGACGTCGCTGAACTTCATCTCCCAATGGTGATGGCCGTAGGTGTGGGAGTACTCCGGCACCCGGACACAGTCGACCCCGGGGCTGTCCATGTCAACGAAGAACAGCACGTGCCTGCCGGCGTTGGTCCCGTCGCTCAGCTTGGCCTGAAAGAACACGTAGGAAGCGAGATTCGCCGAGGTGACATGCCATTTGACCCCGTTGAGGACATAGTCCTCCCCGTCACGGCGCGCGGTGGCTTCGATGGCGTCGACATCGGAGCCGGCATGCTCTTCTGTGATCGCGTAACACTCATGGATCGCTCCCTCGACGGTGGGGCGAATCCACCGGTCGACCTGATAGTCGGTCGCAACCTCTTCGATCCATGAGGGACCGGTGGATACCACCCATCCCAGGGCGTTGGTCACCCGGCCGGTTTGCTCCTGGATCAGGGTCTGGGCGAGCATGCTGTAGCCGGGGCCGCCGAGACGCTCCGACATGTTGATCGAGGTCAAAGCCAGTTGGCGAGCCTTCTCCTTCTGCTCCTCGAGGACCGCCTCGGGAATCTCTCCCCGGTTCATCTCTGCCTCGACCTCCCAGGGGATGAGCTCGTCGACGAACTCCCGAGCCCGGGTCTGCAAGGCGAGTTCGGCGGTGGTCAATTGGGTGGTCATGGAATGTCAGCTCAGATTGAGATAGATCTGCTTCTCTTCGAGATAGGACTCGATCCCCCAAGGCCCCAACTCGCGCCCCACACCCGACGACTTGTACCCGCCCCAGACCGACTCGGTCGGCGCCGGCTGGCTGTCGTTCACCCACACCACACCGGCCCTGATCCCCTTCGCCATCCTCATCGCCCGCTTCACATCGGAGGTCCACACCGCGGCGGCAAGGCCATAGGTGCTGTCATTGGCGATGCGGAGCGCCTCGTCTTCGTCGGAGAAGGGGATCACCGCCATCACCGGTCCGAAGATCTCCTCCCGTGCGATCAGCGTGTCGTTGGCGACGTCGGTGAAGATGGTCGGTGCGACGTAATAGCCCCCGGCCAACCCGGGGTCGGTGGGTACCGATCCCTCGTAGGCGACCAGTGACGATTCCCGGCCCGACCCTACGTACGACAGCACCGTGTCCCTGTGCTCAGACGAGATGACCGGGCCCATGGTGGTGTCGGGGTCGAGCCCGCTCCCGACCTTGATCGTGGCCGCCTCCTCGATCATCGAGGCGACCGTCCGGTCGTAGATCGACTTCTCGACCAGGACCCGGCTCCCCGCAGAGCAGATCTCGCCGCTGTTGGCGAAGATGCCGGCACAGGTCCCGTCGATGGCCGCTTCGAAATCGGCGTCGGAGAAAATCACGTTGGGCGACTTGCCGCCCAACTCCAGGGTGACCCTCTTCAGAGTGTCGGACGCGGTCCGCGAGATGATCTTGCCCACCTCCACCGATCCGGTGAACGAGACCTTGTCCACTCCGGGATGCGACACGAGTGGCGCCCCGGCGTCGGGGCCGAACCCGGTCAGCAGGTTGAACACACCCGGTGGGGCTCCAGCCTCGTCGATCAGCCGGGCCAATTCGAGCGCCGTGAGCGGAGTCTGCTCGGCCGGTTTCAGGATGACGGTGCAGCCGGCGGCGAGGGCCGGGGCAACCTTCTGGCTGGCCATGAGAATCGGGTAGTTCCAGGGCGTGATCAGGGCCGCCACCCCCACCGGCTCTTTGATCACGAGGCTCATCGCCTCGGGGCCTACCGGGGGAATCGACCCCATGACCTTGGTCGCCCAGCCGCCGTAGTACTCGAACATATAGGCTGCTTCGTCGATGTCCCAATAGGCGTCATCGAGCGGCTTGCCGTTGTCGAGAGTCTCCAACTCGGCGAGGCGGTCACGATCGCGTCTGATCAGCTCCGCAACCCGAAATAGAAGCGATGCTCGTTCTCTCGGGGCAGACATCGATCCCCACGGACCGTCGTCGAATGCGGCACGGGCAGCGGTGACCGCGGCCTCCGCGTCCTCCGGCCCGGCTGCGGCAACAGTGTCGAGCACCGCCCCGGTAGCGGGGTTGTAGGTCTCGAGGGTCGAGCCGGAGCGGGGATCGACCCACTTTCCGTCTATATAGAGCTGTTTCACACGAGCCTCCGTGAAGCCGGCGGTGACGAACGACGGTAGCAGCGAGACTGAACGGTCATTCAGAAAACCCCGGCCGCAACCAGTCGTCGCGCCGCGCTCTCGCCGCTGAGGATCGCCCCTTCGATCGTCCCCGAACCTTCGATGTGCTCGCCGGCGAGAAAGATCCTTCCCCAAGGCCGAGACAGAACCGCGAGAAGCGGCCGTTGACCCGGTCCGATCACCGAATAGCAGCCACCGGCGTAGAGATCGGAGCTCCAGTCGACCATGACAGGCTGACCGCTGAGAGACGTCTCCGGCGACGATCGAGCCAGACGTTTTGCCGCCTCAGCGACGAGGGTCGCCACGCCCGACTTCGACCCGGCGAATCCGGTGATGGCCCGTCTGACCCCTCCTCCATCCGCGCGACCGGTCCAGTACCAACCAGGGATGTCGTGGTCCTGACGTCGAAACATGACTGGTTCGCCCTCGGTCGCCACCGCCACTTTCGCCGCGACTCCCATGCGGAGCACGTCCAGCGTCGCACTCATCTCTTCGGAAGGCTCGGGCTCGAACACCATGCGCTTGAGCACACCGAGCGGTACTGCAACGACCACGGCCCGTGAGGCATACACATCGTTTCGGGCCACTACCTCGACCCCTTCGCTGGATTGGTGAACCGAGGTCACCGTTTTCTTGAATCGGACGTCGAGATCTCGCGCGAGTTGCTTGGCCAACCGATCGTTTCCTCCCTCGACCCGCACATATGAGCGGTGATCCCCAATCCCGAACTCCTCGCCGATCTCCCCGGCCGCGATCTCGTCGAGTGACGCACCGGCCGTCCCGCCCAGCCTGGAGCGGAGAACGGTGAGCGCCGGGCCCGCCTGATCGAGACTGTCGAGAAGCTCCTCGACAGTCATCCGCTCCAAAGCCGCCGCCCCCAAGGCGCTCATCCGCTCGGCCAACAACTTTGACAACCGGTCATGCTCCTCGACAGGGATCTCCGGCCCGCCCACCGGGTCCCTCGAAGTGAAGTCCATGCCGGTGTCGACCAGCCCAAGCCCGAGGTCGCGAGCGAGGTCGATGACGGCCGTGTGCGACGTGGAGACCCACTCGCCTCCGAGCTCGACCACCTCTCCGTTGGCCAGACGATGCGACCACACCCGACCACCGACACGTTCTCTTGCTTCGAGCACCACCACCTCGAGACCCGCGGCCACCAATTCCCTCGCCGCTACCAGCCCGGCCAAGCCGGCGCCGACAACTGTCACCTGGTGATATCGGCTGGTGGCCATCGCAGCGGGACGTTACGCCCCGAGTCGGGTGCACGCCCATCGACCCGACGCTCGAGGGTTGCCGCTGCCACGCTTCCCGACGGGCACTACATTGCCGCCGTGACCGAGCTCCCCACCTACCCGGTCCGCATCGACCGGCAGGTGTTCGTTCCGATGGACGACGGAGTCCGCATCGCTCTCACCGTCTACCTGCCGGACTCCTCGAACGACGGGCCCTACCCGACGGTCGTCGAGTCGCTCCCCTATCGCAAAGACGACGCCTTTTACTCCGCCGATTGGCCCACGTACGCCTACCTCGCCCAGCGCGGATTCGCCGGGGTGAGGATCGATATCAGGGGGACCGGTGCCTCGACGGGAATCATCGAGGACGAATACCTCCCCAGGGAGCAGGCAGACACACTTGCGGTGTTCGAATGGGTCGCCGAACAGGAGTGGTGCAACGAGAACATCGGGATGTGGGGAGTCTCCTGGGGCGGATTCAGCGCGTTGCAGACTGCGATGTTGCAGCCTCCGCAGCTCAAGGCCATCGCCCCGGTGCACGCCACCCATGACCGCTTCAGTTGCGACGTTCACTACACCGGCGGGTCCCTCCATGCCCAAGAACAAGTCGATTGGCCCCCCTCCATGGTGGTATCCAACGCCTTGCCCCCGGACCCTGACATCGTCGGAGATGGATGGTTCCAGGAGTGGATGGAACGGTTGGACCGCACGCCGCAATGGCCCGGGATCTGGCTCCGCCATCAACACCGTGACGACTATTGGTTGCATGGCTCCCCTTCCGCCGACTACGGGTCGATCCAATGCCCGACCCTTCTGATCGGAGGATGGGTCGACGGCTATGTCGATGGCATGCTGGCTCTCGCCGAGAACCTCCGCTGCCCCACACGGACCGTCATTGGGCCCTGGGGGCACTACCGGCCGGCCACCGGTGTGCCGTCTCCCACCCTCGACCATCTCGACTTGCTCGCCCGGTGGTTCGGCCACCATTTGCGTGGCGACGACAACGGGGTGATGGAAATGCCTGCGGTGACTGTCTTCATCCGAACGGGCCCGCCTTTCGACGGCCCCACCGAGGCGCCGTTCGACCAGCCACCTACCCCCGGGTATTGGCGTGCCGAGTCGTCGTGGCCACCCGGCGACGCCACGGCTCGGACCATTCCGCTGGCAGAGACGGAGCACAACGGGTTGGCCTGGTCCGGCCCGCAATGGGTGGGACTACATGCACCGGCTTGGGACCGTGCCGGGATCGGCAGTACCGATTCGGCCACCGATGACGCCAACGCGGTCACCTTCCAGACTGCAGTCCTGGTCTCGCCTCTGGAGGTACTGGGGACGCCCCAGGTCGAACTGACCCTAACCACCGACCAAAGCGTGGGCATGGTGGCGGCGCGCCTGATTGTGGTCTCTCCCGAAGGCGTGGGTCATCTCATAAGCCGGGGGAACCGGAACCTTGCTTTCCCGGAAAACCTCTCGACCCCCCGGCGACCGGACGCAAACCGACCGATGACAGTTCGTTTCCCGCTGATGGCGACCTCGGCAGTGGCCCCCGCCGGATGGCGGATACGGCTCGCCCTCGCCGGTGCCGATTTCCCGGTGGTGTGGCCGCCAGGTATGAAGACGACCCTGACGTTCGACCCGGCCCGGTCGCATCTCTTCCTGCCCACGGTCCCGGCCCGGGCACCGGGGAGCAAGCTCTCGGTGCCACCCGCACCGTCGCCACCGGCTCCTCCCGGTCTGGTCGGGAGTGACGATTCCAGCACGTCCGTCGAGCGCTCCGCCTCGGTGGTCGACTATCGGCGAACGCGGAGCTCAACCGAGCACCAGCCCGAACGCGGGAATCTGAAGCTGACATCGGACGAAGCCTGGGTGATCAGCGTCGCCGATGACGACCCTGCCTCCACCCGAGTGCGCTCGGATGCAGAAGTGACGATGCAGAGACCTGGATGGCATGTCGCCACCAGGGGAAGCCTGGAGCTTTCCGCCGACGCCGACACCTTCCATTTGTCCATCGATCTCACCGCGCTACATGACGGCGAAGTCGTCTTCTCCCGGGTTTGGACCGACCAGGTCCCCAGGGACTGGGCCTGAACGACTGTTCAGGTATTCTCGGGCGGTGGAACCGACCTTGCACCGCGACCGATACGTGGAATCAGCCTGGTACACGGTTGAAGTCGACAAAGTGTTCTCCCGGCAGTGGTTCTGTGTGGGTCGTGAGGAGGAGATCCCCGAACCCGGCGATCATCTCGTCTGCGATGTCGTCGACGAGTCGGTCCTGGTCACCCGCACCCGGTCTGGCGACCTAGCCGGCTATGTCAACCTGTGCCGGCACCGCGGATCGCAACTGACCGACACCACCGGGAAACCGAATCAGGCCGAGCTCGGCCCCAGCGGGCACTTCGCCGGATCGATCCAGTGTCCGTATCACGCCTGGACCTACTCGTTCGATGGGCGGCTCCGTGCTGCTCCTTTCCTCGACGAGTCTGACGGGTTGCTCAAGGAGGACTTGCCACTTCATCACGTGGGTGTCGAAACGTGGGGCGGGTTTGTGTGGGTGCACCTCGATCCCGATGCCACCCAGCCCCTCGACGGCCAGTTCCAGGAGGCTGAGTCGTATCTCGCCAACTACCCCCTGACTGATCTGCGCACAGCGGTTCGAGTCGTTTACACGGTCGCGGCCAACTGGAAGGCGATCGTCGAGAACTACAACGAGTGCTACCACTGTGGGCCGGTCCACCCCGAGTTGGTCGAGTTGGTCCCGGCTTTCCGACAGCGCGGAGGCTCCGACCTCGACTGGGAGGAAGGCATCCCTCATCGTGATGGCGCCTGGACCTTCACCGCGAGCGGCACCACCAACCGCCAGCCTTTTCCCGGTCTCAGCGAAGAGGAGAAGGAGCGACACAAAGGTCAGCTCATCTACCCGAATCTGATGCTGAGTCTTTCCGCCGACCACGTCGCCTCGTTCACCCTCTGGCCCCACGGTCCCGAGTCGACAACCGTGGTCTGCGACTTCCTGTTTCATCCCGATGAGATGGCACGGAGCGATTTCGATCCGACCGACGCGGTCGACTTCTGGGACATGGTCAATCGCCAGGATTGGAAGGTGTGCGAGTCGGTCCAGAGAGGGATGCGCTCGCGACGGTTCACGACCGGCTTCTACGCCCCGATGGAGGACTACTCGCGGGACATCCGCCGCTATCTCGACGGCCTGATGTGAGGGACTTTCAGGTCGTCGTCCTCGGGCTCGGGGGCATCGGCAGCGCCGCCGCCTATTGGGCTTCGCGGAGCATCGGGGCCGGGGTGCTGGGGATCGAGCAGCACGAACTGGGGCACAACCGAGGCGGGTCCGAAGACCACAGTCGAATCATCCGGCTCTCATATCACACTCCGGCATATGTGGAGCTGGCGAAAGCCGCATACGAGGCCTGGGAGCAGGTCGAGGTCGATTCGGGCGAACAGCTGATCTTGCGCACAGGGGGCCTCGATCTCGCCCCGACACACGCCACCATCGGACTCGACAGCTACCGTTCTTCGATGATCGCGGCCGGGGTTCCCTTCGAGGAGCTCGACGCGGCCGAAGTGATGAGACGCTGGCCACAGTGGAAGCTGGACGATGACGTGGGCGCACTGTTCCAGGAGAACTCGGGAATTGCCATGGCATCGAGGGCAAACGTGACCCACCGCAAGTTAGCCGCCGACAACGGAGCGACCCTGATCGACGGGGCGTTGGTGACCGGTGTCCGAGAAGTCGGCGGCGAGGTGGAGATCGCGGTCGATGGCAGCACCTATCGTGCGGCCGCGCTCATCGTCGCCGCCGGCGCCTGGACGAACAAGATCCTGGCGCACCTGGGTCTGAGCCTTCCTCTCGAGGTGACACTGGAACAAGTGGTCTACCTGACTCCGGTTGATCCTCTTCGCTACCACCCATCCCGGTTCCCGATCTGGATTTGGATGGACGAGCCCTCCTTCTACGGCTTTCCCATATTCGGCGAGCCCGCGGTCAAGATCGCCTGGGATCGCTGCGAGATAGTCACCGACCCCGACACTCGGAGCTTCGAGCCACGGGCCGATGTGATCGATGGGGTGAAGAACTTCGTTGCCCGGCGACTCCCCGGTGTCGGCGGCAAAGTCCACCTGGCCAAGACCTGTCTCTACACACTCACCCCTGATCGCGATTTCGTCGTCGATCGGGTACCGGGCACGGACAATGTCTACGCCGCCATCGGCGCCGGACACGCCTTCAAGTTCGCCTCGCTGCTGGGGCGGGTACTCACCGATCTCGCTCTGGACGGCGTCACCCGGCACGACATCTCGGCCCTGGCCGCCGACCGACCCATCCTCCAAGAAAGGAACCCGGCTCGGGCCTACATGGTCTGAACTCGTCAAGTGCCAATGTTTCAAGGTCGATTTCTCCCCGAGATGGACACCCTCTCCATGAAGCGAGATCGGCTCGACACCGCTGAAAGCGACATCGACCGGCTGCACGCGATGAACGAGTTGTGTGCCGCCCTCTATCAGTACGACTCGAGCGAGGCGGTGGCGGTAGCCAACCAAGCGATTGCCCTCGCCGAGTCGGTGAAAGACGGCCTCGCCCGCGCTTGGGCTCTTCATCACCGTGGCTGGGCCCTGAGCTCGATGGGCCAGCTCGACCGGGCACTCGACGACCAGCTCTCGGCGCGGGCCCAGTTCGAGCTCGAGGGGGATATGGTCGGGGTGGCCAACACTCTGATGGCGATCGGCGACCTCTACGGCGATGTCGGCGACACCTCGACGGCCCTGGAGTATCTGGAACGGGCCCGCGCGCCTTTGAAGCTGGCAGACGACCACCTCGGGACCGGTCTTCTCATGAACCTGACCGGAATCGCCCTCAGCCATGCAGGTCGTCACAAGGAGGCGCTCGACCTCTTCCAGGATGCCGAGATCATCTATGGCAACCTGGGAGACGTTCTGCGTGTCGGAACCGCCCGCATCAATCAAGCCTACGAGTTGTTGATTCTTGCTCAGGACACCGCCGAGCCGGAGCGCCAGGAGCTCATTTCCCGCGTGGAGCAACTGGGATCAGATGTCATCGAGCGGGGAGAGATGCTCGGAGAGGATGGGCGGCACACCATCGCCTATGGGAAGTCACTCGTGGCAAAGGTCCATGCGGCCTCGGGTCGCATGGACGAAGCGATCGTCTGTTCGATTGCGGCCGAAGCCGACGCATCATCCGGTGGGCTCGACCAGCTGGCGATCGACATTGCTCTCGACCGCGCCGAATGGCTGATCGATGTCGGTCGGATCACGGATGCATCAGATGTCCTCGGGCACGTCACCGAAACAAGCGAGAAGCTCGACATGCGTAGGGCGATTGCCAAAGCTGCCGCCCTCAGGGTGAAAGTGCTCGAAGCCGCCGGTGACTATGAAGGGGCTCTGGCGTCGTTTCGCCAGTTCCACCAACTTGACGGTTTCATAAACAGTGACCGCGCGGAGCGAAGGGCGCGACTGATCGCGACCCGTTTCCAGGTCGAGCGGGCCCGGCAAGAGACCGAATTGGCCCAGATCCGGGTTACCGAGTTGGAGGCGCTCGACAACGACAAGCGTGACTTCCTTGCAAGTATCAGCCACGAGCTGAGGACGCCTCTGGCGGCCGTGCTCGGCTTCGCTACCGAGCTCTCGGACTCCTGGGACAACTTCGAAGCCGACGAGGCGCGCTCCCTGGTGCGGTTGATCGCCACCCAATCAGCAGACATATCCAGCATCGTCGACGATCTACTCACCGTGACCCGTCTCGAGGCCGGAACCATGAGCATCTACCCGACCGCTATCGATGTCGCCCAACATCTCGCCGACATGGTCGAGACGTCCGGGAGGGAGTCGGGAAGACACATCAAGTGGGAGGGCAACGCACTGGTTTTTGCCGACCCGACACGACTGCGGCAGATCGTCCGCAACCTCATCACCAATGCGATCCGATATGGCGGCGAAGCGATCAAGGTGGCCGTCACCACCGCGGGGCCTCACGGCGTCATCGACGTGCGTGATTCGGGCGGACCGATCCCGGAGAGTCGGGTCGCGACGATGTTCGACCCATTCGATCACAGCGAGAACGGAGGGCGGACACCCAACTCGGTAGGCCTGGGTCTTGCCGTGGCCAGAAGCCTGGCCCGGGTCATGGGTGGTGACCTGATCTACCGATTCGACGGCGAATCGGTGTTCCACCTCGAGCTGCCACACGCCTCGGCCTAGCCCCCCTCTCCCCCTTCGGGGGGAGAAACGCTCGCCTCGCGCGACGGGGTAGCCCCCCTCCCCCCTTCGGGGTACTCCCCCCACCAGAAGCCCGCCGCCACTCCCACGGACGGGGGCTCCTCCAGCAAGCCCCCCTCCCCGCCTCCGGCGGGACTCCCCCCAACGCTCGCTCCGCTCGCTGGGGGGAGAAACATGCTCGCTCCGCTCGCTGGGGGGAGAAATGCTCGCTGTTTCCTCCCCCAGGAGCGAAGCGACGTTGGGGGAGGTGGCCCGGAGGGCCGGAGGGGGTCTTGGGGGAGGTGGCCCGAAGGCCGGAGGGGGTCTTGCGGGAGGTGGCCCGGAGGGCCGGAAGGGGTTCTGACGTCGCCGGCTCAGACGGCCCAGCAGGCGGCGGCCGAGGTAGCGCCGACGGCGACCGGGCCCGGATCCTCGGTGGGGCACCGGCTGGAGACGTCAGCCACCAAGGTGCCCGACTGGAGCAGTGGGCATCTCGGATGGAAACGACATCCGTCGGGGATACGCGCCGGGTCGGGGATCTCCCCGGTCAGGATCTGCTGTTCCATCTCCCTGGTCTCAGGTACCACGGAGAGCAGGGCACGCGTGTAGGGATGCTTGGGATCGCCAAGTATCTGCTCGGTCGCCCCGGTCTCGACGATGCGCCCCAGGTACATCACGGCCACCCGGTCGGCGATGTTCCAGGCCAACCCGAGATCGTGAGTGACGACGAGGATCGCCAGGCCGGTGTCGTCGACCAGTTGACGCATCAGCGCGAGGATCTCGCCCCGGATCGACGCGTCGAGACTGGCAACTGGCTCGTCGGCCAACAGAAGCCTGGGTTGCATCACCATCGCCCCCGCTATCACCACCCGTTGTCTCTGCCCACCCGAGATCTCGTGGGGGTACATCTGAAAAAAGCGCTCCGGAGGGCGGAGACCGGCCCGTGACAGGGCGCCGGCGACACGATCGGTCTCGTCCTCGGGTTGACCGTGGATCCTGAGGCCCTCCGCTACGATCTCATAGATCGTCTGCCGGGGGTTGAGGGCACCGGTCGGGTCCTGAAACACCATCTGGACCGCCGGATTCTCAAAGATGGTCTGGATCGGGCGCTTTGCCTTGGTATCGATCGACTCTCCCTCGACGCGGATCTCCCCCGAGGTCGGCTTCTGCAGACCCTGTATCGCCCGTATGAGCGTGGTCTTGCCCGAGCCCGACTCCCCGACCAAGGCCAGTACCTCACCCGGAGCAACCTGTAGCGAGGCGCCATCCACGGCTCTCGCCGCCCCAAAGTGAACGTGGAGACCCTCGACCTCGACGAGAGGGGTCACACCAGGATGCACGCCGCACTCCTCTCGACGCCGGAGCTCCGGAGCTCGGGCTCGCTGACGAGACAGCCCTCTTCGGCCAGCGGGCAACGGGGATGAAATGGACAGCCCTCGGGAAGGCTGCCGGGGGTGGGCGGGTCTCCACCAAGACCCGACGGGGCCATACGCGAGGCGGTGTCACCTATGGTGGGGAAGGCTGCCGCCAAGGCCCGGGTGTAAGGGTGGGAAGGATTGGCGAACACCTCCCACGACGGACCCTGCTCGACGATCCGCCCCGCATACATGACTGCGAGACGCTGACATGCGTAGGTGAGGACCGAGAGGTCGTGGGTGATGAACAGGAGGGTCAGATCCCGCTCCTGTTTCAGGTCGTCGAGAAGGGCCAGCACCTGGGCTTGCACCATTAGATCGAGAGCTGTGGTCGGCTCGTCCGCGATCAGCAGATGGGGATCACAAGCCAGTGCCATCGCGATCAGCACCCGCTGTCGCTGGCCCCCGGATAACTGATGGGGATACGAATCGGCCCTCGCCGCCGGGAGCCCCACCCTTCTCAGCAGCTCGATCGCTCGATCCCCGGCCGCCGTCTGCGACGGTGTCGTCTCATGGACCAGCATTGGCTCCGCGATCTGATCTCCGACGGTTTGCACCGGATTGAGCGCGTGGAGGGCGCCTTGGAAGATGATTGCGCCCGACGTCCAGCGCACCGCCCGCAGCCCACCCGGGGAGAGACTGAGAACGTCCTGGCCCCCCAGGATGATCTCCCCGCTCACCTCGGTACCCGCCGGGAGCAGACGGAGAAGCGAGTTGGCCAGGGTGGACTTCCCACACCCTGACTCACCAGCAAGGCCCAGCGACCCGCCCTTCTCGATGTCGAAACTCACACCCCTCACCGCCGGAACCGAACCACCATGCCCGTGATAGGTGATGGTGAGGTCGCGGACGGTGAGCAACGGTTCGGTCACCGGGACCGGCTCAATCTGGGGTTGGCGATCTGCTCGAGAGTGCGACCGATCATGGTGAAGGCCAGAACCACCGCCAAGATGCCAAGGCCGGCCGGTAGGAAGTACCACCAGGCGTTGCGCACCATCGCCCCATTGACGAAAGCCTCCTCCAGTGTCTTTCCCCAGGAGGCACGCGACGGATCGCCCAACCCGAGGAAAGCGAGCGTCGTCTCGGTGAGGATCGAGATGGGAACTGCCAGGGTGGCGTTGGCCAGGATCAGCCCGCTCACATTGGGCAGGATGTGGTGGGCGACGATATGGGGGCCGCTCGCACCCAGAGATCGGGCGCGGTCCACGAACAGCCTCTGCTTGACGGTCAAAACCTGAGCTCGGACCAGACGAGCCGTCGACGGCCAAGAAGTGACACCGATCACGAAGATGATGTTCCATACCGATCGTCCCAGCACCGAAGCCAAGACGATGGCCAGGGGTAGGAATGGGATGACGAGAAACCACTCGGTGACTCGCATCAGCGCACCGTCCGCCTTGCCCCCGACGAACCCGGAGACGATCCCCGTCACCGAGCCGATGAGAATGGTGAGCAGAGTGGCGGCGAGCCCCACGAACAGGCTCACTCGCGATCCCCAAACGAACTGAGCCCACACCGAACGACGAATGTGATCGGTGCCAAGCGGCCCAAACTCACCGGGTGAGCCCCACTGGGGATTGCCCTGGGCGCGGGCAAACACCGGATTGAGCTCCCGGAGGTCGGCGAGCAGCGGAGCGGCCAACGCCAACAGGACAAAGACCGCGAGCACGGCCAGGCCGATCATGCCTTCGCGTGAGTCTCGGAACTCCTTCCACACCCGCCCCGCCGTGGCCCGCCGCCGCTTCATGGCGATACTGGTCATGCCTCCTCCACCCTCGGGTCGAGCCAGCTGTAGGTGAGGTCGGCCAGCAGGTTGAAGACGATCACCGCAGTGCTGAACAAAAGGAACAGACCCTGGAGCATCGGGAGATCGGGGCCTCGAATTGCGTCGGCAGTGGCTTTGCCCAAACCCGGCCATGAAAAGACCGCCTCCACCGCGATCGCCCCGGAGAGCACGAACCCGAAGTTGATCGCCGTCAGGGTCACCACCGGGAGCAAGGCGTTGGGCACGGCATGCCGGTTACGAACCACGACATCTCGCAACCCCTTGGCCCGGGCAACTGTCAGGTAGTCCTCACCCATGACGTCGAGCAACGAGCTCCGGGTGACGAGGGTGTATTCGCCCAGGTAGGCAAGGGTGAGGGTGAGGGCGGGGAGGAACATGTGGTGGAGTTGGTCGAAAAGCCGGGCAAGCCCGGTCGCATTCGACCCGGCGCTGACCATCCCACCGACCGGGAACCACCCCAACACCACCGCAAACCCGACGAGCAGGATCATCCCCAGCCAGAAGTCGGGCATCGAATAGAACACCATCGTCCCCGAAGTGATGGTGTGGTCTTTCCAGGTATTCCTGCGCCAGGCGGCGACGACACCTCCGATGGTGCCGATGACCGCCGACAGGATGGCAGAGATCCCGACCAGTGCCACGGTGGCGGGAATGGCGGCGACGATCTCGTCCCACACCGGCTGACGGCTCTGGTAGGAGATGCCGAAGTTGAGCTGCGCGGTTTCCCGGAGGTAGTAGAGGAACTGGGCTCCGAGCGATTGATCCAACCCAAAGGCGCTGCGCAGGTTGTCCAGGGTCGCCGCCGGCACGTTGCGGCCGCGGAACAACGATCCAATCGGATCTGTCTGTACCACTCGGAACAGAAAGAAGTTGAACACGAGGACAAAGACGAGGGTGAGCAGCGACCCCAGCACCTTGCGCCGGATGAGCCGCGCCCTCCCCCGCCTTCTCGGGTGTTCCGCGGTCAGCTGGTCACTCCCGCTCGTCCTTGGTCGAGCTCCTGCGGGCTACGACGAAGATCGCGACCAGGATGATCACCCCCGCTGCGATCCCGCCCCAGAGCAAGAGGTTGCCTGTCCCCAGGACGCCGCCGTCGCCCCCGATCGGGGTGAGCCGGGCGTAGCTCGGCGAGGAGTTGGAGAAGAAGACCGGCCCGATTTCCGCAGGTTGCTGCACCCATCCCTCGAAGGTGTCGGTCCGATATGCCTGGAGATCGGGTCCGAGATACATGGGGATGTAAACCGCGGCATCGTGGAGGATGGTGAGCATCTCATGGACGATCTCGACCCGACGATCGGGATCGAGCTCCTCTTTTTGCTCCAGGTACAGCTCCTCGTATGCCGGATCGGTCCAGTTGGCGTCGTTGTAGTTGAGCAGTTCGGCCTCGGTGAAGTAGGACAGCATCGGGTCCGGGTCGACGAACGGCACCCAGCCCCAGAAGAAGGTGTCATAGGTGCCTTCGATGATCAC
>DASWKK010000044.1:0-4927 GCA_036396655.1 Acidimicrobiia bacterium | reverse complement strand
ATATAGACACCTCCGGCATGTGGCACAGAATCTGGTCCCCACTTCACGATGGGGCGAGCCAGCGGCTCGCCAGGTCATGACGTTCGGCGAGGCGTTCCCAGATCTGCTGGCGGCAGCCAAGACCGGCGCCGATTGGGCCTGGGAGAAGCTGTACCGGGAGCTCGCCGGACCGGTCACGGGATATCTGGCCGGCCGTGGCGCTCTGGATCCCGAGGATCTCGCCGGTGAGACCTTCCTCCAAGTTGCGAGAAATATCCATGCCTTTGTGGGGTCAGAAGGCTCGTTTCGCTCCTGGGTCTTCGTGATCGCCCATCGCCGCCTGATCGACGCCAGGAGATCGGCCAACTGGCGACCGGAAATCGCCTCCGACATCGATACAGATCCCCCCGGTGGTGATGTGGAGAGTGAGGCGATCGAACGGTTGGTCACGGCTGAACTTGTCACCGCTTTCGAGGTGTTGACCGATGATCAGCGCGAGGTCCTGGCGCTGAGAGTCATCGCCAACCTCACCCTGGAGGAGACTGCCCAAGTGGTGGGGAAAAACGTAGGAGCGGTCAAGCAACTTCAGCGAAGGGCATTGGCTGGGATTCGGAGGTCTTTCGATGTCGAGGAAGTAACCAAATGAGCACTTACGACGATTACATAGATGAGATGAGCGGCTACGACTTCAGTGACGCCGATGTGGAGCGCCTGCTTCGGGGCGAGACTCCGGAACACCCACTATTGATGGATCTCACCAGGCTTGTTGAGCAACTTCGGATTGTCGGTAGTCGTTATCCCAGCCCCGAAGTGGCACGAGCTCAGATCAGTGCAGCCGCCGCCCTGGCCCGCGAGGCAATCGAGATTCGGCCGAGGAAACGCCCGAAGCCCCTCTCCTGGTTGGCAAATGCTCAGTCGAGGCTTGCGCCCAGACTCGCAACTGCTTTGGCAGCCTTCATCCTCCTCATCGGTATGACCGGCGTCTCATTGGCGTCTAATGGAGCCGTCCCGGGAGATCCTCTCTATGGATTGGACATGGCACTGGAGAAGGTCGGCATCATGTCCGGTGGCATCGCCGAGCGGGTTGAAGAAGCCGAGGTCCTGCTCGGGCGCGGGCTGGCGGCTCAAGCCCTGACTCATCTCGGATCAGCGAGCGATGATCATGTCGCGGCCGATGCACTTCTTGGTGCCGCGCAGAGACTCCAGGCGAAGGCGGATGAGAGCGACTCCATCCAAGACCAGTCGAGTGTGGCCGCCCTGCTCAATTGGATCGCGACCAACGACCCGAAGAGCGCTGGGTTTGGTCAAACGGTCGCGGAGATGGCTCGCGAGCTTGGAGGGGGCAAGCCCGACGAGGAACCGGCCGGATCCTTGGGGAAAGGGAAGGCCAACCAGGGCAACGGGAACGGCAAGGGGCGAGGCCAGTCGTCTTGATCGACGTGCCGCCGAGGCCATTCGGTATCTCGAGGGCGGGCATGCGCGAGGCAACGTTGTCATCACTGTGTGAGGAGCGGTCGAAATCATTGCGTCCTGGCGTCCAACCCCCATGTCCGCCAGAGTCGAGTCAGGTCATAGCCATGAGGCGAGCTGAGCGGTCTTCAAGGAAGGATCAGCAACTCGTCGCCGAATTCGTGCCATAGATAGTCACCAGCCAGGGCCTCGTCATAGGATTTCTGCAGGAGGTCCCGACCGGCGACGGTCTCGAGCAGGCGGAGATGGGTCGAACGTGGCTCGTGCCAGCCGGTGAGCAGTGCGTCGGTGACCCGCAGCCCGTGCTCGCGTGTCACCACCAGGTCGGTCACCCCCGCCCCGGCGTGAACCGACCCGTCGACACGGGCCACGGTCTCCAATGCCCTGACCACGGTTGTGCCCACCGCGATGACACGCCCGCCGGCATCGCGCAACCGGCTGACGACGATGGCGGTGGCGGCGGGAACCCGGTATCTCTCCTCTCCTGGCGTCTCATCGTCCTCGTAAGAGGAGACACCGGTGTGGAGGAGGATGGGGACGACGGTCACGCCTTTGGAGACGAGCCTGGTTACCAGGTCAGGAGTGAACGGCCTCCCCGCGCTGGGCATCTCGGCCGAGCCCGGCTCGCCGGCGAAGATCGTCTGATAATCGCGGATCGGCCAGGCCGGCCCACCCTGATAGCGGATGGGCCTTCCGTGCTCCTCCAGATACTGGAGAACATCGGATGTCCCCTTCAAAGCAGCCACCCAAAGACGAGGCGATCGGGTACTTCTCGCCAGCAGCTGGGCTGCTGCGCCGCCCGGGAGGGTGAGCGTCCCCGGTTCGATGTCGGGCGCGGGTTTCGTTCCCCCCTCTCGGGTTGGAGCCCTCACCTCGAGATTCCAGAGGTCGTCGCTCACTGCCGAAGCGAAATGAACCACCAGCCGCCGCCGGTCCTCGCTGAGCGCATCGACGGCGGCGGGGATTGTTTTCGACGTGTTGACGACCACCACATCACCGGGTTGGAGGAGATCGGGCAGGTCGGAGAACCGGTGGTGCTCGATCGCTCCGGACGCTCGGTGAGCCACCATGAGCCGCACCCCGTCACGGGCTTTTCCTCGCCGCTCAGCTGGCGCCGCCGCCGTCCTCGATTCCGGCAAGGTGAAGTCGATCGGCCCGCTGACGAGGGTCATGCCGGGTCCATGGCCTTGGTCGCCTGGTAGTGACCCGAGGGTCGGCCCGACCCGAGAAGGCTGATCAGTGGCGGGACGCTTGCCTCGGGCGGGGGTCGATCCGAGATGTCCTCGCCGGGAAACGCTTCCTGATGCATCCTCGTGTTCATGTCGCCCGGGTCGAACCAGTAGACCTTGATCTCCGGTTCCTCGGCAGCGAGGACGTTGGAGAGCTGATTCAGGGAAGCCTTCGACGAGCCATACCCGCCCCAGCCCTCATAGCCTTCGATGGCGGCGTCCGAGGTGACATTGACGATGGTGCCCCGCCGGGAGCGAAGCAACGGAAGCGCCTCCTGGATGAGGGCCAGCGGTGCGGTGACGTTCACTTCGAAGACCCGGCGAAACACGTCGAGGGGGTAGCCGGCGAGTGGGGGCTGCGGGCTCGGTCCCAGGATCGAGGCGTTGTTCATCAACAGATCCAGACCACCCAGGTGGGCAGCGGCTGTGATGAGACGGGTGCGATGGGACTGGTCGGTGACATCCCCGGCGATGGGCACGATATGGCTCACCACGGCGAGCTCCTCGGCGACGAAGGCCAGAGCATCCGAGCCCCTGGCATCGATGACCAGTGACCATCCGGCTTCGGCCAGGGCACGCGCCGTGGCCAGGCCAAACCCACGCGATGCGCCGGTGATGATGCCGACTCGGCTTTCGTCGTCCACCATGAGGCACAACGTACAACTTGAAGTTGACTTGAAGTCAAGCGCACGACACGACTCCATCGTCGGCTGGGTCGCATTCCCGGCGAGCGGGTTGATCGGTGGTCAGCCGGTCGGTGACTTCGGTAACCCCACCGCCGTGGTGTTCGTCCTGACGGTGGCCGGTGGGTTCGTGGTGGGATACTTCTCGATCCTGGCCAACGGGTGCCGCCAGCATGTCCTGGCTGCTCAGGGAACCATCAGCTCGATGACGTGCCTGATGGGCTTCTTCATCGGCGCGTTCGTCTTCCAGCTCCTCGTGGCGCCGGTGATCTTCGAGTATTTGCTCTGACCCACGAGGGTCATGTCTCGCGCTGGATCGCCGGCGTCAGCCGTCGATCTTGGCGCCGAGCCGCCGGTCCGAAACCACAGCCAGGAGAAGCCCGAGTAGAGCGCTGGCCAAGAGGTCGATGGTGACGTCCTCGACTTCGGTGCTGAAGTCGACCAGGAAGCCGGTCCTGGGTTTCAAGAGCCCGTTCGAGGTCGGGCCGAGCCCCGGGTTGACGTTGGTGACCACCCCGAAGGTCTGCGATGGCGGCAGAGCCTCGTCGTCGATCGCCGCCGGCACCAACTCTCCTTGATCCTCATCTGTCGCCGTGGAGGTAGTCGAATCCTCGGGTTGCGATGTGGTCGTCGGACCTGGTGTCTCATCGGTTGGACGGTCGACCGGCCTCGGTGTGGCGGTTGGCCCCGGTGTCGTGGTCGGGCTCGGCTGGGTCGTGGTGGGTCCGGTTGGGGGGGCTGTGGTCGACGTGGTTGTGGTCGTGGTCGGATCTGGGGCGATGATCGTCACCACCACGTCGTCGATTCCGGCTTGGGCACCCAAAGTGAGAATTGAGAGCCCTTCGAGGACGAATCGGAGTTCCAAGGTTTCGGCAGCGGGAAGGTTGACGGTAAAGACGCCCTCTGTGCCGACAGTATGTGTTCTGAGCTCACCGGGTGATCCGCCATCAGCACGTGCCTCGACCCGCATCGACACGAGAAGCCCACTCGGGAAGTCGAGGTGATAGGACAGAGAGGCCGCGGTCGCTCCTGTCGTGTCGACACTGCGTGACGCACCCACCTGTCCAAGTCCCAACAATTCCGGCTTCAGGGTGAGACAGCTGCCGGATGAGCAGAGGGACGGTGAATTCTCTACCCGGACCGCCCCACTACCGGCGCCGTCCGCCTCCCCGATCTCGGCCCAGGTCGAGGCCCATGCCACGGTCCCGGTGGAACCGGTGTATCCGCCACTGGAAAAGTCGTCCGCTGCTGTCTGGGTGAGAGCGAGCCCGATCCGGGCGAAGCTCATCAACAGGGATATCCCGATCGCGATCACCAAAACGCGGCGTCTCATGGCTGTGCGGAGCCCTTTGATATGGCGTGGGGTGCCTCGACGTGGACTCTGGGCAAGTCGACGCGGAATGAGGTGAGACCATCCACCCGCTTGTAGGTCACCTCTCCACCCATCACCCTGGCCAGCTCTCGGGCCACCCACGTCCCGAGCCCCATGGTCCCGGCGGTGAGCACGGTGGTCTCGTCGTTGACAAAGCGCGTGAACAGTCGAGGCTCGACGTCCGGGGCCACGCC